>NZ_JBSGXB010000137.1:0-18796 GCF_053609185.1 Streptomyces sp. NPDC054956
GGGTGACCCGCCGGCCGGGCCGGGCTCGAGGCGCGAGCGGCGGGCCACCCCTCGGGGTCAGGCGTTGCCGCCGGCCCGGCGGCGCATCAGGAACACGCCGCCGCCGAGCGCACCGGCGAGCAGGGCCGAACCGGCGGCGATCTCGGTGCCGTTCAGGCCGCCCGCCCCGCCGCCGAGGCCGGCCTTGACGCCCTTGGAGGGGGTGGTCGTGCCCGTGCCCGTGCCGGTGCCGGTGCCGGTCGAGTGGCCCGCGACCGTGAGCGTGGTCGTGCCCTTCTCGCCCTTGCAGTCGAAGGTCACTTCGTACTGGGCGCCCGGCTTGGCGTCCGCGTCCACCTTGGCGGTGGCGGACTTGCCCTCGTTCAGCTCCACGGCGTTGAAGATGCCCGAGGAGACCTTGACCAGCGGTTCCTGGCATCCGGTGGCGTTCAGGGTGACGGTGCCGCCGGGGGCGACGGTGGTGGGGGAGACGGTGAAACCGAACGACGTGACGTTGGGCGTGGTCCCGCCGTCGTTGGCCGAGGCCATCGGCGCGGCGAGCGCGAAGGCGGCGGTGGACAGCAGGGCTACGGACGCGACACGTATCGCACGCATGGTCAATCCTCCGGGTCCCCGAGGTGCAGCCGCGAACTATTTGTCCGCAAAAGGCAGGAAATGCTCCTCGATGTGCTCGACGCTAGGCCCGGTTGGCGGAACCGGCGACTCGGGCCGCACGAACGGACCAACCCCGAGGGTGAGTTGGCGGGCGCGATGCCAACTCCCCTGATACGGAGGGTGAGCGCCACGCCGGACGGGCCGGCCGCGAGCTGGCGCTGAGTGACGGACACGCCGAGAAGGCCCGCCGGCGAGGAGACGCGCCGGCGGACGCTCCGCCGCCTCATCCGGGCCGGACGCTCCCGTAGATCGGCTGGTAGTAGATCGAGTCCTCGCGGACGTACGCCCCCGGCCGCGGGGCGTGGATCATGCGGCCGCCGCCCACGTAGATCCCGACGTGGCTGATGTCGCCGTAGAAGAAGACCAGGTCTCCGGGGCGCAGCTGCTTCGTCGCGATCCGCGGCGCCGCCTCCACCTGGTCCCAGGTGGTACGGGGCAGGGTGACCCCCGCCGCGCGCCAGGCGGCCTGGGTCAGCCCGGAGCAGTCGTAGGAGTTCGGGCCGGTCGCGCCCCAGACGTACGGCTTGCCGAGCTGCGCCCGGGCGAAGGCCACCGCCTTGGCCCCGGCCGCCGAAGCGGGGGAGTCGGCGGGGAGCGGGCCCGAAGCCGCCGGGGCCCGGGCGGCCTGGAGCCGCTCCCGCTCCGGCCGGGTGAGCTGCGCGAGCAGGGCGTTCGCCTCGGCGAGCCGGTCCTGGACCTCCTGCTTGCGCCCGCGCAGCTCCTCCTGCGCCCGCTCCAGCTCCCCGACCACCGTGGTCGCCTCCCGCCGCTGGCGTGCCGTCTCGGCCCGGGCCCTCGTGTACTCGGTGAGCAGCGCGTCCTCGCGGCCGCCGAGCCGGTTCAGCAGGTGCGTCTGCGCGAAGAACGCCTGCGGGTCGTCGCTCAGCAGCAGGGTCGCGGTCCCGCCGAGGGGCCCGGAGGTCCGGTACCGGTCGGCGGCGTGGCTGCCCAGCAGCCGCCGCGTCTCGTTCAGCTTCTGGGTGGTGCGGGCCACCTGATCCATCAGCGCCGAGAGCAGGGCCCGCTGCTTCTCGGTCCGCTCGGCCGCCGCGTCGTAGGCCTGGGTGGCCGTGCCCGCCTGCCGGTGCAGCTCGTCCACGCGGGCCCGTACCTCCTCCACCGAGGGGCGCGGGGCGGGCGCCGCCGAGGCCGGGTGGGGGAGGAGCAGGCCTAAGGAGGACAGGGCCGCGGTCGTGACGACCGCCGTGGGGGCGTGCGGATGTCTTCGGGTGCGCGGCTTGCGGTGGTGGGGGGAGGACGGGTGGGACGAGGGGAATCCGTACGAATACACGGGCCGGCACCTCCTTCCGGTTGGCGGAGCACGCTAGTGGCGGAAGGGGTGCCTCGGAAGGGCCCGCGCAGGGTTCGCACGGCATATGCCGTCGAATTTTCCGGGGCCGGGACCGGCTGTCGGTCCGGCCCCCTAGACTCGGAAGGCGATGAGCAGCCTCTTTGACGACAGCTTCCTGGCCGACCTCTCCCCCTCCGACGAGGTCCCGCCGCCGCCCGAAGACCACGCCGCCCCCGAGCCGGGCGCGGACGATCTCTTCGGGGGCCGGTTCGACGCGCCCATCAGCGGGGACGCGTACTACCGCGACGGCGCCCCCAGGCCCGTCATCGACCCCGCGGCGCTCCTGGAGGGGCTGAACGCGGAGCAGCGCGCGGCCGTGGTGCACGCGGGATCACCGCTGCTCATCGTGGCGGGCGCCGGCTCCGGCAAGACCCGCGTGCTGACGCACCGGATCGGCCACCTGCTGGGTGCGCGCGGGGTCCACCCCGGCCAGATCCTGGCGATCACCTTCACCAACAAGGCCGCCGGCGAGATGAAGGAGCGCGTCGAGGGCCTGGTCGGCCCCCGCGCGAACGCGATGTGGGTCTCCACCTTCCACAGCGCGTGCGTCCGCATCCTGCGCCGCGAGTCCAAGCGGCTCGGTTTCACCTCCTCGTTCTCGATCTACGACGCGGCCGACTCGAAGCGCCTGATGGCGCTCGTCTGCCGCGACCTGGACCTGGACCCGAAGAAGTTCCCGCCGAAGGCCTTCAGCGCCAAGATCTCGAACCTGAAGAACGAGCTCATCGACGAGGACGCCTTCGCCGGGCAGGCCGCCGACGGCTTCGAGAAGACCCTCGCCCAGGCGTACGCGATGTACCAGGGGCGGCTGCGCGAGGCCAACGCGCTCGACTTCGACGACATCATCATGACCACGGTCCACCTGCTCCAGGCGTTCCCGGAGGTCGCCGAGCACTACCGGCGCCGCTTCCGGCACGTACTGGTCGACGAGTACCAGGACACCAACCACGCCCAGTACACGCTCGTGCGCGAGCTGGTCGGCACCGGCTACCCGGACCTGCCGCCCGCCGAGCTGTGCGTCGTGGGTGACGCCGACCAGTCGATCTACGCCTTCCGCGGCGCGACCATCCGCAACATCCTCCAGTTCGAAGAGGACTACACGAACGCCACGACGATCCTGCTGGAGCAGAACTACCGCTCCACGCAGACGATCCTGTCCGCCGCCAACGCGGTCATCGAGCGCAACGAGAACCGCCGCGCGAAGAACCTGTGGACCGAGGCCGGCAGCGGCGCCGTCATCACCGGCTACGTCGCGGACACCGAGCACGACGAGGCGCAGTTCATCGCCGACGAGATCGACCGGCTGACGGACGCGGGCGACGCGAAGGCCGGCGACGTCGCGATCTTCTACCGGACGAACGCGCAGTCCCGCGTGTTCGAGGAGATCTTCATCCGCGTCGGACTGCCCTACAAGGTCGTCGGCGGCGTCCGGTTCTACGAGCGCAAGGAGGTCCGCGACGTCCTCGCGTACCTGCGCGTCCTGGCGAACCCCGAGGACAACGTCCCGCTGCGTCGCATCCTGAACGTACCCAAGCGCGGTATCGGCGAGCGGGCCGAAGCGATGATCGACGCCCTCGCCATGCGCGAGAAGATCACCTTCCCGCAGGCGCTGCGCCGGGTCGACGAGGCCTTCGGCATGGCCGCCCGCTCGACCAACGCCGTCAAGCGCTTCAACGTGCTGATGGAGGAGCTCCGCACGATCGTCGACTCGGGCGCGGGCCCGGCGGTGGTGCTGGAGGCGGTCCTGGAGCGTACGGGCTACCTCGCCGAACTCCAGGCGTCGACCGACCCGCAGGACGAGACGCGGATCGAGAACCTGCAGGAGCTCGCCGCCGTGGCGCTCGAATTCGAGCAGGCGCGGGAAGCGGCCGCGACCGAGGCCGCGGAGAACGGCACCCCGCCGGTGGGCCCCGGCACCCTCTCGGAGTTCCTGGAGCAGGTCGCGCTCGTCGCCGACTCCGACCAGATCCCGGACGAGGACACCGACGGCAGCGGGGTCATCACCCTCATGACGCTGCACACCGCCAAGGGCCTCGAGTTCCCGGTGGTCTTCCTGACCGGCATGGAGGACGGGGTCTTCCCGCACATGCGGGCACTGGGCCAGACCAAGGAGCTGGAGGAGGAGCGCCGCCTCGCCTACGTCGGCATCACGCGGGCGCGCGAGCGGCTCTACCTGACGCGCTCATCGATGCGCAGCGCCTGGGGCACCCCCTCGTACAACCCGCCGTCGCGGTTCCTCGAGGAGATCCCGGCCGAGTACCTGCAATGGAAGCGGACGGGCGCGGCGCAGAAGCCGGCGGGCCCGATGCGCGGTTCGGCGTACGGGTCTTCGGGCGCGGGCGGGTCGAAGGCCTCGTTCGGGACCTCGCCGGAGTCGTTCCTGTCCTCGTCGCGCTCGAAGTCGGGTCCGTCCGGGTTCGCGACGCGCCGGGCCGCCGACAAGCCGGTCATCGCGCTGGTGGTGGGGGACCGGGTCACGCACGACCAGTTCGGGCTGGGCACCGTCATGGAGGTCAGGGGAGCGGGCGCGGACGCGCAGGCCACCATCGACTTCGGGGACGAGAAGCCGAAGCGGCTGCTGCTGCGGTACGCGCCGGTGCAGAAGCTCTAGGCGGAGCTCCGGACGGGCAGGACCCGGGCCGAAGGGGCCCGGGTCGGCACGGCGTGGGCCGAAGGGGCTCGAGTCGCCGCGGCTTCGGGATCGGCCTAGCGGCCCGTGGGGCGGCCGGGCGGTCGGGCCGTGAACGGGCCCCGGCGGGCGGGCCGGCCCGGAGGCCGGTCGCTCAGTTCGGGTCCAGGTCGTGGCTGCGCAGCCAGGCCTGGGGGTCTATCGGGGAGCCGCCGCCCGGCCGGACCTCGAAGTGCAGGTGCGGACCGGTGGAGTTGCCGGAGTTGCCGGAGTACGCGATCACGTCGCCGGCCTTGACCTTGCCGGAGCGGATCTTGGCGCTGCTCAGGTGGCAGTACCAGGTCTCGGTGCCGTCGGGCGCGGTGAGTATCACCATGTTGCCGTAGGCGCTGTTCCACTGGCTGCGCACGGTGCCGTCGGTGGCGGCCATGACCTTGGTCCCGTAGGACACCGGGAAGTCGATACCGGTGTGCACGGACATCCAGTTGACCCCGGCCTGGCCGAAGCCGGCGCTGAGACCGTGCCGCTCGACGGGGAGCACGAACTTGGGGCGGGCCGCTTCCTTGGCCGCCTCCTCCTCCGCCTTCTTCTTCTTCTCGTCGTCCTGGCGCTGACGCAGGTCGATGCGCTCCTGGGTGCGGCTCGCGCGGTCCGCGAAATCGCCGGCGTCGGCGCTCAGCGCGGTGAGCTGCGTGTCCAGCTTGCTGTTCGCCGCGACCGGCTTGATGGAGGCCGGGTCGGGCGCGGCCAGCGTGGTCGTGTCCTCGGACGGCTTGTCCGCGCCGGTGAGCCCGCCCACGGAGGCGGCGGCGACACCCGCGACGCCCATCACGCAGGCGGAGGGCACGGCCACGGTCAGCAGGGCGGAGCGCTTGGCCGGCGTACGGCGACGGCTGCTGCCACCGCCGGACCTGGCGACGGCCGCCTTGCCGGCGGGCTTGGAGCCGGCGCGGCGCGAGGGGCGCGGCTCGGACGGCGCGGCGGCCGTGACGGGCATGGCCTGGGTGGGGAGGTCGTGCACCAGGGCGGCGTCGGCCGTGTCGTGCGCGGCCTCGTCGCCGGACTCGTCCTGGGACACGGCCTCGAAGACGGCGGTCTCGGTGTAGGCCGGGGCCGGGGTCTCGGACTCCGCGTACGCCTCGTACTCGTAGGCGTACTGCTGCTCCTGGGCCTGCGGGTGCTCCTGCTCCTGGACCTGCTCCTGGAGCCGGGTCGCGGTGTGGGCCTGCTGCTCGTAGCCGGTGTACGCGTAGGTCTGCTCGGAGGTGGTGTTCCAGGCGGTGGCGTCGTAGGCGCCGGTCCCGGTGCCGTAGCCCGGGACCGCCCAGTGGCCGGTCTGCTCCGTCGAGGTGTCGTAGCCGAAGGAGGTGGGCCGGTAGTCCGAGGACGGGTAATCCGTTGGCCGGTAGTCCGCCTGGTAGTCCGTCGCCTGGTACTCGGCCGCCTGGTACTCGGTCGCCTGGTAGTCCGAGGCGCCGCCCTGGGCGGGGACGGTCGACAGGTAGGTGTCGTAGCCGTCGGCGGACTGCTGGGGGTAGTTGCCCTGCGGGGCGCTCCAGGCCGTGGCGTCGTACGTGCCGGTGTCATAGGAACCGGTGTCGTACGAGCCGGTGTCGTAGGAGCCGTAGGCAGCCGTGTAGTTGTAGCCCTGACCCTGCGATTCATAGGACGCATAGGCGGAATCGCCAGCGAAAGTGGTGGTGGAAAGGCCGTCGTACCCGAGATCGGGGTACTGGCCCGACGAGGGGCGGTCGTTCACCAACTTCTCTTTCGCCTCGGCAGCGGGGGGCCTGGGTGGCCGAGGGGTTGAAGTCCTCGGAGGAGAGCAGTGGCGTGACTGTACCCGGCGGTTACTGGCAACGACAATCTTCGACGGGTCCCCGGCTCGCGTGAACCGGGCATTCGGCCGCCTTTCGGTCGCTCAAAGACCCACCCTTGGCCTTGAGTTCGAAATCTGTTCGAGTTCGGGTGGGGCTTTGATCCGACTTTCGGTCAGGCGACGGAGGCGGTCCCGGGGTGCGGGAGGGCGCTCAGGCCGGTTCCGTCGAGCGCGCGCCGGACCGCCGCGATGACGGTGGGGTGCGCGGGCAGTGCGAGATGTCCGATGCCGGTGACCTGCACGTTTTCGACCATCAGGTCCGGATGGTCGATACGCGCCGTCTCGGTCGGGTCCATCAGCTCGTCGAACTCGCTCCAGAACGCCACGTGCCGGGTCCGGCAGCCGGGCGCGGGCGCGCGCAGTTCGGCCAGCACCTCGGACTCCGGCCGCATCTGCCGGACCAGCGGGTGCGCGTCCATGAAGGGCGCCACGCGGGTGCCGGAGTGCGGGGTGCCCAGCGTGACGAGCGTGCGGATGCGGGCGTCGCCGCCGAGCCGCTGGATGTAGTACCGCCCGACCAGCCCGCCGAGGCTGTGGCCCACGAGGTCCACCCGCTCCTGCCCGGTGCGCTCGCACAGCTCCTCCACGCGACGGGCGAGGTGGCGGGCCGTGACGCGCAGGTCGCGGGTGAAGGGGGAGTAGTTGTACGTCTCCACCTGCCGTCGGCCCCCCGCCCCGAGGGCACGGCGCAGCAGCACGAAGACGGACCGGTTGTCGGTGAAGCCGTGCAGCAGCAGCACGGGCGGACGCTCGCGGGCGGCGGAGGTTCCCGTGGGCGGCCGTTCCTGCAACACTCCGGTGGGATACATCAGGATGTGCCCGCCGAGCACTATGGCTTCCAGTACGCCGGCCCGCAGCGCGGCTCCGGACACGGTCAGCCCCATAGACGGCCTCCCCCTCAGCGTCTTGGGACCGTGGCGGCCGGCCACGCCGTGCCGTGCGGCTGTCGGCACGGAGTGGCGGCGCGTCATCCCACGTGTGATTTCCCCCTCGGCGTTGACCACGAAACGGGGGCGTGCGCGATGCTGTACTTAACGTTCGTTCACTCGGGAGGCAGTGCGATGGGTGTGACCGGTCCGATCCGTGTGGTGGTGGCGAAGCCGGGTCTCGACGGCCACGACCGGGGTGCCAAGGTGATCGCGCGTGCCCTGCGGGACGCGGGCATGGAGGTCATCTACACGGGCCTCCACCAGACCCCCGAACAGATCGTCGACACCGCGATCCAGGAGGACGCCGACGCGATCGGCCTCTCGATCCTCTCGGGCGCGCACAACACGCTGTTCGCGCGCGTGCTGGAGCTCCTCGCGGAGCGCGACGCGGAGGACATCAAGGTGTTCGGCGGCGGCATCATCCCGGAGGCGGACATCGCTCCGCTGAAGGCCAAGGGTGTCGCGGAGATCTTCACGCCGGGCGCGACGACCACCGCGATCGTGGACTGGGTCCGCGCCCACGTCCGCCAGCCCGCGTAGCCCCTGACGGGGACGGAACCCCGACGCCGCGAAGGCCGGTGCGCTGGAACATCCAGCCCACCGGCGATCGGGGCACAGGCCCGGGCCGGGCCGGACCGGGCCGGCCGGTCAGTGGGGCGGGGTCAGTTCCGCGTGCATGGCCGCGCGGAGGCGGAGCGTGGCCACCATGCGCTGGAAGGCCTCCGACCAGTAGGCCGCCGCGCCGTCCTCCTCCACCGGCTCCGCCGCGAGCACCTCCAGCCGCTCCGCCTCCGCGGGGTCCAGGCAGCGCTCCGCCAGGCCCATCACCCCGCTGAAGCTCCACGGGTAGCCGCCGGCCTCCCGCGCGGATTCGAGCGCCTCGACCACGGCCCGGCCGAGCTCCCCCGCCCACGGCACGGCGCACACCCCGAGCAGCTGGAACGCCTCGGACAGCCCGTGGGCCCGTACGAACTCCGCGACCCAGGCCGCCCGCTCCCCCTCGGGCAGGATCGACAGGAGCTTCGCCCGCTCCGCCAGGGACGCCGTCGCCGGGCCCGCCGCGGGCGGCGCGGACGCCGAGCCGAGCAGGGCCTGCGACCAGGCGGGGTCGCGCTGGCGCACCGCCGCCCGGCACCAGGCCGCGTGCAGTTCCTCCGCCCAGCCCTCGGCCATAGGCAGCGCCACCGTCTCCGCCGGGCCGAGGCCCCCGAACCGCTCCCGCCAGCACGACAGCGGCGCGGACTCCACCAGCTGCCCCAGCCACCAGGCGCGTTCCCCGCGCCCGGCGGGCGGGCGCTCGACCACGCCGTCGCGCAGCATCCCCGCGTCGCACTCGGCCGGCGGGGTCACCCCCTCCGGGCCCACGCAGGCCAGCGCCCGCTCCGCCATCCGCCCGGCCAGCGCCGAGGCGGGCAGTGCGGACAGCAGTTCGGCGGCGGTCGCCCGGACATTGCGGCTGCGGTCGTCCAGGGCGGCCTCCAGGAACGGCTCGTCGTCCGCGGACAGGCCCACCCGCAGCGAGTCGAGGAACATCAGGCGGTCCTCGGCCCGCTCGGTGGACCAGGTCGTCGCCAGCAGCCGCAGCGCGGCCGCCGCCTCGTGGGCCCGTACGACCCCGAGCAGGGCCACGCGCTCCGCGAACAGCCCCTCCTGCCACAGTCGTTCCACCCCCGCCGCGTCCGTCGCGGCGGGCAGTTCACCGGCGGCTCCGGAGCCTCCGCGCAGGGCGAACCGCCAGTCCGGATTCAGCCGGGCCAGCCACAGCCCGCGCGCCCCGGCCAGGGCCAGGGCCTGCGGCCGGAGGTCGGTGCGGGCCCGCGCCGCGTCCAGCAGTGCGGGGACCAGCGCCGCCGGAGCCCGGTAGCCGTGCTGTCCGGCGGCGGCCAGCCACTGGGGCAGCAGCTCCGTCAGGTCCGGGGTCGCTCCGCGCCGCCCGCCGCTGCCGCCCGCGCCGGTACGGCCGGCCAGCAGCTGTGCGAGCCTCCGCCGGGCGGGCTCCGGCGGGGCCGGCCGCGGATCGCCCGGCGCGGGCTCGGGCCGGGGCCCCGCTTCGGCGGGCCGCAGTCCGGCCCGGCGCCGCACCGTCTGTACGGCGGCAGCCCCGAGCAGTGCCTCGGGGCTGCCCTGGCGCCGGTCGGTGCCCAGCAGCGCGGCACCGACCAGCTCGTCCCAGTCCCCGAGGGCTTCGTCGGCCCGGGGCCGGTCCGCCGGGTCCGTCGTGGTCACTTCCCGCGTGGTCGCTTCCGTCGTGGTCCGGTCCGTCGTCGTCGCCGTGTTCACCGGGTCCCCTCCCTCTTCGTGTCCGTGCTCCGGTCCCGCCCCCTCCGCGGGACCGGAGCAGCTCGTTTCCCCCGTGACCCCTGCCGCCGCGTCACCGCGGTCGCGCAGCTCTCAACCGGCGTGGTTGTCGTCCACAAAAGCCCCCCGGCCTCGTAGTTCGCTCACGACGGCGCCCCCGCGCCGTCGCCTCGTTCCTCCAGCACCCGCTCAGGCCAGGGCCACCGGCTCCGGAGAGTCCGGCTGCCAGGCCGTCAGCGGGGTGAATCCGCGGTGTCCGCACTCGCCGAACACCGTCACCGGCGCGCCCCCCGACAGCGCGGCCAGTTGCCACAGCGCCGCCCGTGACCGGCTCCCGGCCCCGGTCAGGGGCACGGGCAGGGCGGACGTCCCCTCCGCGTCCGCCAACTGCCAGGCGACTTCCCCTTGTTGTCCCCCTTGTCGTCGTCCCCCCTCTTGTCCCCCCGCCTGTCCTCCCGTTTCGCCTCCCGGTATCGGAACCACCGGGCCCAGCACCACCGGCCAGGACTCCAGCCAGGGGTCCTCGCGCAGTGCGACGCCGTACGCCTCGAGCGCCGCCCCCGTACTCACGCCCGTCGGCGCGATCCCGCACGGCTCGGCCGCCGCGAACCGCTCCCCGAGGTCGGCCCGCAGCCCCGCCGAGCCGGGCCGGAAGCGGGCTTCCGCATCCAGCACCAGTCCGACGGGAAGCGCCAGCCCGGGCGGGCGCCCGGGCGGACCGAAGTCCAGGACCAGGGCCGGCCGCCCGCTCGCCAGCCCGCGCAGCCATATCCGGCGGGTGGTGAGACGGCCGTCGGGAGACGCCGTGTCGTACTGGGCCAGCACGAGCCAGCGGTCCCGTACGACCTCGCCCTCCGGCCCCGACGGCAGCCCCACCCTGCTGCGGACCGTCGCGGCCAGCGGTTGCGGCAGACCGGACACCCCCAGCCAGGCCCGGTCCAGCAGGTGCAGCAGCGCGGCCTCCTCCAGCATCCGGGCGGGCCAGCCGGGCCCGCAACTGGGTATCGTCCCCAACTCCCGCACCCGCCCGGCCAGTCCGGGCGCCTGGGCGTCGACCATCCGGGCGGCCGTCTCCTCCCAGGCGGCATAACCCGACTGCTCCTGACCGGCGAGGCCGCCGCGCACCAGATCCGCGAGCCGCTGCTCCAGCTCGGTGACGCCCGCGCCGATCCGGGCCGCCCGCCGCTCCGCACGCCTGCGGGCGGCCTCCGCGTCCGCGGGCGCCCCCTCTGGGCGGGCGGGAGGCCGGGCGGCCTTCGCCGCCCGCTCCGTCAGCCACTCGTCCGCCCAGTCCGGAGCCGCGGCCGGATCGCCGAGCCCCTCCGCCGACCAGAACAGCAGCAGTCCCAGCGCGTGCTTGCACGGGAACTTCCGGCTCGGGCAGGAGCACTTGTACGCGGGGCCCGTCAGATCGACGACCGTCCGGTACGGCTTGCTGCCGCTGCCCTTGCACAACCCCCACACCGCACCGGAAGCGGAGCCTCCGGTCTGAGACCACGGCCCCGCCCCGCCGAGTCTGGCCCCCGCCTTGCGCGACGCGTCGTCAGGAGCCAGAGCCAGTACCTGTTCCGCCGTCCAGCGGACCCCCTGCTCAGTCATGTGTTCCACCGTACGGACCCCCACTGACAATCGCCCTGACCTGCAACGACGCATCTTCCAGGGGTCGTTGTCAGTGGTCGGGTGCATCGTGGTCACAGCAGTCGGAAGCGGCTGCGGAGCATTGGAGGGGGACCATGGACACGACCGGGAACGAGACCACCGCAGAGGCGCTGCGACCGCACGCCGAAGACGCCTTCGCGCACGAACTGAAAGCCCTGGCCGCGGCCGACGACCGGCCGCGGCCCGCCCGCTGGAAGCTCTCCCCCTGGGCCGTGGCCACGTACCTGCAGGGCGGCACGCTCCCCGACGGAACGGTCATCACGCCCAAGTACGTGGGACCGCGCCGCATCGTCGAAGTGGCCGTCACCACCCTCGCCACGGACCGCGCCCTGTTGCTCCTCGGAGTCCCCGGCACCGCCAAGACCTGGGTCTCCGAGCACCTCGCCGCCGCCGTCAGCGGAGACTCCACCCTCCTCGTCCAGGGCACCGCCGGCACCCCCGAGGAGGCCATCCGGTACGGCTGGAACTACGCCCGGCTCCTCGCCCACGGCCCCAGCCGCGAAGCCCTCGTACCGAGCCCCGTCATGCGGGCCATGGCCGAGGGGATGACCGCCCGCGTCGAGGAGCTCACCCGCATCCCCGCCGACGTCCAGGACACCCTCATCACCGTCCTGTCCGAGAAGACGCTCCCGATACCGGAGCTCGGCCAGGAGGTACAGGCCGTGCGCGGGTTCAACCTCATCGCCACCGCCAACGACCGCGACCGCGGCGTCAACGAGCTCTCCAGTGCGCTGCGCCGCCGCTTCAACACCGTCGTCCTGCCGCTGCCCGCCACCGCCGACGCCGAAGTCGACATCGTCGCCCGCCGCGTCGACCAGATGGGCCGCGCCCTCGACCTGCCCGCCGCGCCCGAGGGCCTCGAGGAGATCCGCCGCGTCGTCACCGTCTTCCGCGAGCTGCGGGGAGGCGTCACCGACGACGGCCGTACGAAGGTCAAGTCGCCCAGCGGCACCCTGTCCACCGCCGAGGCCATCTCCGTCGTCACGGGCGGCCTCGCCCTGGCCGCCCACTTCGGGGACGGCGTACTGCGCCCCTCCGACGTGGCCGCCGGAATCTTCGGGGCCGTCGTGCGGGACCCGGCCGCGGACAAGGTCGTCTGGCAGGAGTACCTGGAGGCCGTGGTCCGGGAGCGCGACGGCTGGAAGGACTTCTACCGCGCCTGCCGGGAGGTGACCGCATGAGCACGCCGACCGTGAAGGCCCCCGGGGCGGCGAAGGGACCGCCGCGGTCCGCGGAGCGGGGGCCGCTGCTGCTGGGCGTACGGCACCACGGGCCCGGCTCGGCCCGCGCGGTGCGGGCCGCCCTCGAGGCGGCGCGGCCCGCGGCGGTGCTCATCGAGGGGCCGCCCGAGGGGGACGCCCTGCTGCCGCTGGCCGCCGACCCCGGGATGCGGCCGCCCGTCGCCCTGCTCGCGCACGCGGCCGACGACCCCGGCCGGGCCGCCTTCTGGCCGCTGGCCGGCTTCTCCCCGGAATGGGCCGCCATCCGGTGGGCGCAGGAACGGGACGTGCCGGTCCGGTTCATCGACCTCCCCGCCGCGCACTCGCTGGCCGGGCCGGCGGGCGGCGAGGAGGACGGGGAGGAGGACGGGGAGAACGGCGAGGCCCGCGCCTCCGTACGGCTGGACCCCCTCGCCGTACTCGCCGAGACCGCCGGGTACGACGACCCCGAACGCTGGTGGGAGGACGTCGTCGAGCACCGGGGCACGGCCGGCCCGGACACCGACCCGCTGGGCGTGTTCGAGGCGCTCGGGGAGGCCATGGGCGCCCTGCGCGAGGAGTACGGAGCCGGCGGCCACCACCGGGACCTGGTGCGCGAGGCCCACATGCGGCAGCGGATGCGGGCCGCGCGCCGCGAGTTCGGCGACGCGTACGCCGTCGTCTGCGGGGCCTGGCACGTCCCGGCCCTGCGGGCGAAGACCACGGCGGCCGCGGACAAGGCGCTGCTCACCGGACTGCCCAAGGTCAAGGTGGAGACCACCTGGGTCCCCTGGACCCACCGGCGGCTGGCCCGGGCCGGCGGATACGGCGCGGGCATCACCTCGCCCGGCTGGTACGCGCACCTCTTCGCCGTCCGGGACCGGCCCGTGGAGCGGTGGCTGACCAAGGTCGCGGGCCTGCTGCGCGAGGAGGACCGGCAGGTCTCCTCGGCACACGTCATCGAAGCGGTCCGGCTCGCCGACACCCTGGCCGCGATGCGGGGCCGCCCGGTGGCGGGGCTGACGGAGACCCTCGAAGCGGTCCGGGCCGTGATGTGCGAGGGCTCCGACATACCGCTCGCGCTGATCGAGGACCGGCTCGTCGTCGGAGACGTCCTCGGAGAAGTCCCGGACGCGGCGCCCGTCGTACCGCTCCAGCGCGACCTTACCCGGCAGCAGCGCTCGCTGCGCCTCAAGGCCGAAGCGCAGGACCGGGAGCTGGAGCTCGACCTGCGCAAGGAGACCGACGCGGCCAAGTCCCTGCTGCTGCACCGGCTGCGGATGCTCGGCATCGGCTGGGGCGCCCCGGCGGCCTCGCGGGGCAGCACGGGCACCTTCCGGGAGACCTGGCGGCTCAGATGGGAGCCCGAGCTCTCGGTGCGGGTGGCCGAAGCCGGCATCTGGGGGACCACCGTCCTCGCGGCGGCCACCGCCAAGGCCGAGGCCGACGCGGCGGGCGCCACGGAACTGGGCGAGATCACCGCCCTGGCCGAGCGGTGCCTGCTGGCCGGGCTGTCCGAGGCACTGCCGGCCGTCCTGCGGGCGCTGGCCGACCGGGCCGCCCTGGACACGGACGTGGCCGGCCTGGCGAAGGCGCTGCCCGCGCTGGCCCGCTCCCTGCGGTACGGGGACGTGCGCGGCACCGACGCGGCCGCGCTGGGGACGGTCGCGGCCGGGCTCGCGGAACGGATATGCGTGGCCCTGCCGCCCGCCTGCGCGGCCGGGCTGGACGCCGACGCGGCGGCGGAGCTGCGGGGGCACGTGGACGGCGTACACGGTGCCATCGGACTCCTGGACTCCGAGCAGTCGGGCGGGCTGCGGGAGCGCTGGTCGGCGGTGCTGCGGACGCTGGCCGGGCGGGAGACCGTCCCCGGGCTGATACGCGGCCGGGCGGCGCGGCTGCTGCTCGACGACGGGCGGCTGCCGGCCGAGGAGACGGCGCGGCTGATGGGGCTGTCGCTGTCCCCGGCGTCCGCGCCGGCCGATGCGGCGGGCTGGATCGAGGGGTTCGCGGGGGGTGGCTCGGGCGGGACGCTGCTCGTCCACGACGAGCGGCTGCTCGGGCTGATCGACGACTGGCTGGTGTCCGTGCCGGAGCGGGCGTTCGTGGACGTGCTGCCGTTGTTGCGGCGGACGTTCGGGGCGTATGAGGTCGGGGTTCGGCGGACGCTGGGGGAGCTGGTCCGTCGCGGACCGGGGGCCGGGGTGGGTGCCGGGTCTGGGTCCGGGTCCGCTCCCGCCGGGTTCGGGCCGGAGCTGGACCTGGTCCGGGCGGATGCGGTGGTGGACCTGGTTCGGCTTCTTCTGGCGGGCGCGCCGGGCTGACCGGGCCAGCTGCGGTGTGCCGCTGCGCGGGGCTGAGTCCCCTACCCGCCCTTCGCCCGTTCCCCGGGCTCTGCCCGGACCCGGTCCTCAAACGCCGGACGGGCTGAAAGGGCCCCCGGGCTCTGCCCGGACCCGGTCCTCAAACGCCGGACGGGCTGAAAGACCCGTCGGCGGGGCTGGAATTGGTTACTACGAGAGCAGGGGGACGACAGATGACTGACGAGCGGTTGCGGCGGTGGCGGATGGTGCTCGGTGGCGGGGAGGCCGATGGGACCGGGTGTGCGGTGAGCGGGGCGGACGCCGGGATGGATGCGGCGCTCGGGGCGCTGTACGGCGGCGGGGGGCGCAAGCGGGCGGGGGAGAGGTCGGCCGGGCTCGGGGGCTCCGCGCCGAACGTGGCGCGCTGGCTCGGGGACATCCGGACGTACTTCCCCACCTCCGTGGTGCAGGTCATGCAGCGGGACGCCATCCAGCGGCTGGGGCTGTCCGCGCTGCTGCTCGAGCCCGAGATGCTGGAGGCCGTCGAGCCGGACGTGCACCTCGTGGGCACCCTGCTCTCCCTCAACAAGGCCATGCCCGAGACGACCCGGGAGACCGCCCGCGCCGTCGTGCGGAAAGTGGTCGAGCAACTGGAGAAGCGGCTTGCCGCGCGGACCCGGGCCACGCTCAACGGAGCGCTCGACCGGTCCGCGCGGATCAGCCGGCCCCGGCACGCGGACGTCGACTGGGACCGGACCATCCGGGCGAACTTGAAGAACTACCTGCCCGAGTACCGGACCGTCGTCCCCGAGCGGCTGGTCGGCTACGGGCGGGCCGCGCGGGCGGTGAAGAAGGAGGTCGTGCTGTGCATCGACCAGTCGGGGTCGATGGCGGCCTCCGTCGTCTACGCCTCCGTCTTCGGGGCGGTGCTGGCCTCGATGCGGTCGATCGCGACCCGCCTGGTCGTCTTCGACACCGCCGTCGTGGATCTGACCGACCAGCTCGACGATCCCGTCGACGTGCTGTTCGGCACCCAGCTCGGCGGTGGCACGGACATCAACCGCGCGCTGGCCTACTGCCAGTCGAAGATCACCCGTCCCGCCGACACCGTCGTGGTCCTCATCAGTGATCTCTATGAGGGCGGCATACGCGACGAGATGCTGAAGCGGGTCGCGGCGATGAAGGCCGCGGGGGTGGAGTTCGTGACCCTGCTGGCCCTGTCCGACGAGGGAGCTCCCGCTTACGACCGCGAGCACGCCGCCGCCCTCGCCGCGCTCGGAGCCCCGGCCTTCGCCTGCACCCCCGACCTGTTTCCCGAGGTCATGGCCGCGGCGCTGGAGAAGCGGCCCCTGCCCGTCCCGTGACGGGGACGCCCGCCCGGCCAGGGCCCCGCCCGCCGCGTCCGGGGCGGCCGCGCGGGGCCTCGTAAGCGCCCGGAAGGAGCCCGGACGGAGGCCGGGAGGCGCCTTGTGCGCGAGCCTGCCCATCGGCAGATCGCACGAAGATGCAGTTCAACCGTGAGGCGATCTGTGACAGGTATCACCGCTCAGGTGTGATCTGCGATTTAGGGACCTACGTCCCACGGGGATAACCTGCGGGACGGACATGCCGCGTCCACGGTCACCGTGTGCGCCTTCCTTGTGACAGCGCCGTCACGTTGCCCTCCGCGGCACGCCCACGCAGATAGCAGACAACCGCGAATCACTGCGAATCTTTGAAGACAAGGGACGGACGCGCGTGGACCTGTTCGAGTACCAGGCGAGGGACCTCTTCGCCAAGCACGGTGTACCGGTGCTGGCCGGTGAAGTCATCGACACGCCTGAGGCAGCCCGCGAGGCCACCGAGCGCATGGGTGGCAAGTCGGTCGTCAAGGCGCAGGTGAAGGTCGGCGGCCGCGGCAAGGCCGGCGGCGTGAAGCTCGCCGCCACCCCGGACGAGGCCGTCGCCCGTGCGACGGACATCCTCGGGATGGACATCAAGGGCCACACGGTCCACAAGGTGATGATCGCCGAGACCGCTCCGGAGATCCTGGAGGAGTACTACGTCTCCTACCTCCTCGACCGCACCAACCGCACCTTCCTGGCCATGGCCTCGGTCGCGGGCGGCATGGACATCGAGCAGGTCGCCGAGGAGACCCCGGAGAAGCTCGCCAAGGTCCCGGTGAACGCCAACGAGGGCGTGACCATCGAGAAGGCCCGCGAGATCGTCGCGCTGGCGCAGTTCCCGGCCGAGGTCGCCGAGAAGGTCGCCGAGGTCCTCGTGACCCTGTGGGCGACCTTCATCGCCGAGGACGCGCTCCTCGTCGAGGTCAACCCGCTGGCGAAGGTCGCCTCCGGCGACGTCATCGCGCTCGACGGCAAGGTCTCGCTCGACGAGAACGCCGAGTTCCGTCAGCCGGGCCACGAGGAGTTCGTGGACCACGCTGCCGCGAACCCGCTCGAGGCGGCCGCCAAGGCGAAGAACCTCAACTACGTCAAGCTCGACGGTGAGGTCGGCATCATCGGCAACGGCGCGGGTCTCGTCATGAGCACCCTCGACGTCGTCGCCTACGCCGGTGAGAACCACGGCGGCGTCAAGCCCGCCAACTTCCTGGACATCGGCGGTGGCGCCTCCGCCGCCGTCATGGCCAACGGTCTCGAGATCATCCTCGGCGACCCGGACGTCAAGTCCGTCTTCGTCAACGTCTTCGGTGGCATCACCGCTTGCGACGAGGTCGCCAACGGCATCGTCCAGGCCCTGCAGCTGCTCGAGGACAAGGGCGAGGCGGTCACCAAGCCGCTGGTCGTCCGCCTCGACGGCAACAACGCCGAGCTGGGTCGCAAGATCCTCTCGGACGCCAACCACCCGCTGGTGCAGCGCGTGGACACCATGGACGGCGCGGCCGACAAGGCCGCCGAGCTCGCGGCTGCGAAGTAAGGGCAGAGGTCACAGACTCACATGGCTATCTTCCTCAACAAGGACAGCAAGGTCATCGTCCAGGGCATGACCGGTGCCACGGGCATGAAGCACACCAAGCTGATGCTGGCTGACGGCACCAACATCGTCGGCGGCGTGAACCCGCGCAAGGCCGGCACGACCGTCGACTTCGACGGCACCGAGGTCCCGGTCTTCGGCTCCGTCGCCGAGGCGATGGAGAAGACGGGCGCCAACGTCTCCGTCCTCTTCGTCCCGCCGGCCTTCGCCAAGGCCGCCGTGGTCGAGGCGATCGACGCCGAGATCCCGCTGGCCGTCGTCATCACCGAGGGCATCGCGGTGCACGACTCCGCTGCCTTCTGGTCGTACGCGACCGCCAAGGGCAACAAGACGCGGATCATCGGCCCGAACTGCCCGGGTCTGATCACCCCCGGCCAGTCCAACGCCGGCATCATCCCGGGCGACATCACCAAGCCCGGCCGCATCGGTCTCGTGTCCAAGTCGGGCACGCTGACCTACCAGATGATGTACGAGCTCCGTGACATCGGCTTCTCCTCCGCCGTCGGCATCGGTGGCGACCCGGTCATCGGCACCACGCACATCGACGCCCTCGAGGCGTTCGAGGCGGACCCCGACACCGACCTGATCGTCATGATCGGCGAGATCGGCGGCGACGCCGAGGAGCGTGCGGCGGACTACATCGCCAAGCACGTCACCAAGCCGGTCGTCGGCTACGTCGCGGGCTTCACCGCCCCCGAGGGCAAGACCATGGGCCACGCGGGCGCCATCGTCTCCGGCTCTTCTGGCACCGCACAGGCCAAGAAGGAAGCCCTCGAGGCCGCGGGCGTGAAGGTCGGCAAGACGCCGACCGAGACGGCGAAGCTGGCGCGCGAGATCCTCAGCGCCGCGCAGTAGTCGTCCCGTACGCGCCTTCGCGTACGCGAGAACGGGCGTGGCCCGCACCCTGTGAAGGGGTGCGGGC
>NZ_JBSGXB010000138.1:0-18765 GCF_053609185.1 Streptomyces sp. NPDC054956
TTTCAAGCACAACACGGAATCCGAGTTGCAATGGTGTCTGGTGGGCTGGTATTTGTGTATAAGAGACAGCGGGTGGGGCTGTATTCATCCAGCCCCACCGGCGTTTGAGGCGATCTTTGCCTCCCGTGCAGCGGCGCCCCAGCCGGACGGAGTCGCTACGCTCGGGCCATGAGACTGTTCGCAGCCGTCATGCCGCCCGAGGCCGCCGTCGCGGAACTGGCCCGGGCCGTGGATGCGATCCGCGACGGCCGGATGCGGTGGACCGCGCAAGCGGGGTGGCACTTCACGCTCGCCTTCATGGGCGAGGTCCACGACGAGGTCCTCCCCGAGCTGCACACCCGCCTCGCCCGCGCCGCCGCCCGCTCCTCGTCCTTCCCGCTCCGGATCCACGGCTCCGGCCACTTCGGCCACCGCTCGCTGTGGGCGGGCGCCGCCGGGGACCTGGACTCCCTGCGGATGCTCGCCGAGCGCGCCGACGCCGCCGCGCGCCGCTCCGGGGTGCCCATGGACCAGCACCACCGGTACACGCCCCACCTCACCCTCGGCCGGCTCCGCGACGAGGCGGACGACGTACGGCCCTACTGCGAGCGGCTGGCCTCCTTCGAGGGCACCGCCTGGCACGTCGGCGAGCTCTGCCTGGTCCGCAGCAACCTGCCCGTGTCCGGCGTGCCCGGGGAGCAGCCCCGGTACGAGGTCGTCGGCTCCTGGGAACTGGGAGAGCCCGCCCCTCCGTACGAAGGGCGGGCCCGGTCGCGTTAGGCTCGACGGGTGGATCCCAAGACCAGAAACCGTGTCATGGCCGGCGTGCTCGTGCTGATGTTCGTCGTCGTCGCCGTGGCCGCCGCCGTCGGGCAGTAGCTCCCGGCCGCCGCGGCGACGCGGCGCCGGCTACCAGGCGAAGGCCTCCGGAGACGCTCCCGGCCCCGGGAAGACCTCGTCCAGCCCGTCCAGCACCTCCTGCGACAGCTCCAGCTCCACCGCCCGCAGCGCGGACGCGAGCTGCTCCGGCGTACGCGGCCCGACGATCGGGCCGGTGACCCCGGGCCGGGTCAGCAGCCAGGCCAGGGCCACCTCGCCGGGCTCCAGGCCGTGCTTGTCCAGCAGGTCCTCGTACGCCTGCACCTGCGCCCGTACGGAGCTGTTCGCCAGCGCGTCCGCCGAGCGGCCGCTCGCGGTGCGCCCCGAGTCCGCCGACTTGCGGATGGCTCCGCCCAGCAGTCCGCCGTGGAGCGGGGACCACGGGATGACGCCGAGCCCGTACGCCTCGGCGGCCGGGATGACCTCCATCTCCGCGCGCCGCTCGGCGAGGTTGTAGAGGCACTGCTCGCTGACGAGGCCGAGCCGCCCGGACCGCGCCGCGGTCTCGTTCGCCTGGGCGATCTTCCAGCCGGGGAAGTTCGAGGAGCCCGCGTAGAGGATCTTGCCCTGCTGGATCAGGACCTCGACGGCCTGCCAGATCTCCTCGAAGGGGGTGTTCCGGTCCACGTGGTGGAACTGGTACACGTCGATGTGGTCGGTGTTGAGCCGCTTGAGGCTGGCCTCGACGGCCCGCCGGATGTTCAGCGCCGACAGGCGGTCGTAGTTGGGCCACGGGTCGCCTTCGGCGGCCATGCTCCCGTAGACCTTGGTGGCGAGGACCGTCTTCTCGCGGCGGCCGCCGCCCTGGCCGAACCAGGTGCCGATGATCTCTTCGGTGCGGCCCTTGTTCTCACCCCACCCGTACACATTGGCGGTGTCGAAGAAGTTGATGCCTGCGTCGAGGGCCGTGTCCATGAGGGCGTGGCTTTCGGGTTCCCCCGTCTGGGGGCCGAAGTTCATGGTGCCGAGTACAAGTCGGCTGACCTTGAGGCCGGTGCGTCCGAGCTGCGTGTACTTCATGGGCCACTAGCCAACTGCTTGGAGTGCGCTCGAAGCAAGACCCCTCCGTGAAGGGCGTGTTACGAGTCCTGGTGGGAGTCTCGCCGCGGCCGGTACGGGCCGCCGATGCCCCATGCCTGGTGCAGGACCGCCGCGAACTCCCCCGCGAGGCGGTGCTCCCCGGAGGCGTTGGGGTGCGTGCCGTCGTAGGTGTCGAGGTGGAGTTCGTACGAGTCCGGGCGCGCGGCCAGCAGGATCGGCGAGGCGGGGGTCGACAGGTCGGCGACGGCCTTCGCGAGCAGCTCGTTGAAGAGCGCGACCTGCGCCGCGAAGGGCGCGTCGTCCTGGGCCCGGACGTTGGGGATGACCGGCATCAGCACCATCCGGATGCCGGGCCGGGCGGCGCGGGCCTCGGCGATGAAGCGGCGGGCGTTGGCGGCGGTGCCCTCGGCCTCGGTGTAGAAGCCCAGGTCGATCAGGCCGAGGGAGACGAGCAGCACGTCGGCCTTGCCGGCACCTGCGGCGGGCCCGATGAGCGGGGCCATGTGCTGCCAGCCCTCGCCCCAGCCGGCCAGGTGGCGGCGGGCGTGCTCGGGGAAGCCGGGGTCGGCGTACTCGTGGCTGGTGGGCGCGTCCGCGAAGGTGTCGTACAGCTCCCGGCGCGGGCCGACGATCTGGTACGGGCCGCCGAAGGTCGCGTTGAGGTGCTGCCACATCCGGTAGCGCCAGGTGTAGTCGCCGGCGCGTCCGATGGTCATGGAATCGCCGACGAACATGAAACGCATCCGGTCATCATCGCGGATCACGCGACCGGAACCCCTGTGATGCCGGACACTCCGTGCGGGCTGGCAGGCTTGGGGCATGCGCCTGCGCCTGCTTCCGTCGACCGCCGCCACCGCCGCCGGCATTGCCGCCGCCTCCGCCGTCGTCGCCGCCACCGGTTTCGCCCTCGTCCCGGCGGCCCACGCGGCCCCGGCCGCCGCGAGCCCGGGCGCGTCCGGGTTCACCATCACCGACCCCCGGATCAAGGAGTCGAGCGGGCTCGCGGCCAGCCGGATCCACCCCGGCGTGTACTGGACGCACAACGACAGCGACGACGGCCCGTACGTGTACGCCGTGGACTCGGCGACCGGCAAGACGGTCGCCCGGATCACGCTGACGGGCATCGGGCGGCCGCGCGACGTCGAGGCGATCTCCCTGGGGCCGGACGGGCAGCTGTACGTCGGCGACATCGGGGACAACCTCGGCGGCTCCTGGGACCACGTGTGGATCTACCGCTTCCCCGAGCCGAAGACCCTCGGGGACGCCACGCTCAAGGCCGAGCAGTTCACGGTGAAGTACGCCGACGGGCCGCGCAACGCGGAGGCGCTGATGGTCCATCCGGTCACCGGGCGGGTGTACATCGCGAGCAAGGACGAGAAGGCGGGCGGGCTCTACGAGGGTCCGGAGACGCTCTCCACCTCCGGTACGAACACGTTCCGGCGGATCGGGGACGTGCCGTGGGTCACCGACGGGGCGTTCTCCCCCGACGGGGGGCGGCTCGCGCTGCGCGGGTACCTGTGGGCGAAGACCTATCCCTGGAAGGACGGGCGGCTCGCCGGGGACGGGGAGCAGGTGGCGGCGCCTTGGCAGGGGCAGGCGGAGTCGGTGACGTACTCGGCGGACGGCTCTGCGCTGATGTTGGGTGCGGAGGGGGTGGGGAGCAAGGTGGTGGCGATCCCGGTCGCGCCGGTGGTGCCGTCGGCGGTGCCGTCGTCCTCTGCCTCGGGCGCACCCGGGCCGGGTTCGGCCCAGCCGGTCCAGGGTGGCGGAAGCTTCACGAAGGGCGCCTTCGTGCTCGTCCTGGCCACGGCCCTGATCCTCGCCGCGAAGCGGATCCTGGGCCGCCGGCCCTCCCGCCGCTGACCCGGCCCGGGCCGCGACAGCCAGGCCCTGCGGGCGGCTCTCCCCTACCCACCCTTCCCCCGTTCCCCGGACTCCGCCCGGACCCGGTCCTCAAACGCCGGACGGGCTGAAGGGGTCCCGGACTCCGCCCGGACCCCCTGGGGCTCCGCCCCGGACCCCGTGCGGCGGCGCCGCAGGTTGGGCACGGCGCCGCCACCCCCGGAGGGCTACGCGCCCTGGATCGGGATCTGCTGGGAGGTCGCCGGGGAGGCGCCGTTCACCGGAGTCGGGTCCGGGGTCGGGGGCGCCGGCGGCTGCGACATCGAGGCCAGGAGCTGGCGGGCCAGGCCGAGGCCCGTGCCGCCCATCGTCAGGGCCTTCGCGAACATCTCCGACATGCCCTCCGCCCCGTTCAGGAGGATCATGTGCTCGACGTTGCCGAACGCACCCGCCCCCGCCTCCACGATCGCCGGCCAGTTCTCGGCCAGCTGCTGCGCGACCACCGCCTCCTGGTTCTCCGCCAGCGCGGCGGCCCGCGCCTTGATCGCTTCCGCCTCCGCGAGGCCCTTCGCCTTCGCCGATTCCGCCTGCGCCAAACCGTTCGCCTTGGCGGACGCCGCCTGCGCGAGCCCCTTGGCCTGCGTGGCCGCCGCCTCCGCCTCGCCGGTCGCGCGGGTCGCCGTCGCCGCCGCCAGGCCCCGTGCCTCGGTGGCCTGCGCGTCGGCCTTCGCGGCCGTGGTCACGCGGGTCGCCTCGGCCGCGGCCGCCAGCTCCGTCTCCTTCGCCTTGGCCTGCGCCGCCGAGATCCGCGCGTCGCGCTCGGCCTCGGCGCGGGTCCGGGTCTCGTACGCCGCCGCGTCCGCGGGCTTGCGTACGTCCGCCTGCAGCTGCTGCTCGCGCCGCTGCGCCTCCAGCTCCGCGACCCGGGTCTCCTGGACGACGACCTCCTGGCGCGCCGCCGCCTCGGACAGCGGGCCCGCCTGGCGGGCCGTCGCGGCCGCCTTGTCGCGCTCGGCCTGGTAGCCGGCCTGGAGGATCTCGCTGTCCCGGGTGGCCTCCGACATCCGCGCGAAGGCGGCCTGTTCGGCTTCGGTGGCCCGCAGGTTGGCGTCCGCCTGGGCGATCCGCGCGTCCCGCTGGACGGCGGCCGCGTGCGGCATCGCCAGGTTCTTGATGTAGCCCGTCGGGTCCTCGATCTCGTGGATCTGGAGGGAGTCGACGATCAGGCCGAGCTTCTCCATCTCCGTACCGCACGCCGCCCGGGTCTGCCCGGTCAGCTTCTCGCGGTCGCGGATCATGTCCTCGACCGTCAACCCGCCCACGATGGACCGCAGATGGCCCGCGAAGACGATGTGCACGCGCTCGGACATCATCTTCTGCTGGTCCAGGAAGCGGCGGGCGGCGTTGGCGATGGACACGAAGTCGTCGCCCACCTTGAAGATCACCACGCCCTTGACCCGCAGCGGGATGCCCTGGTGGGTGACGCAGTCCACCAGCAGCTGCGTCTCGTTGAGGTCCAGGGACATCTTCCGCACCGCCTGCACCCCGGGCACCACGAGCGTTCCGCGCCCGGTGACGATCCGGAACCCCATGCCCTCCGAGAGGCCCTCCGTCTTGTGCGCGGAGCCGGAGATGACCAGGGCCTCGTTGGGTTCGGCCACCCGCCACATGAGCTTGAACAGGCCGATCAGGATGGCGATCGCGCCTACGACAATGCCTGCCAATACGCCGATAGGCATCGGCAACTCCCCTTATTCCACGGCGGCGTTCGCCACCGAGAAGGCGAGTGTGCGCCCGCGTAGGAGCGGCGTGAAGACGACGGCGGAATCTTGTCGCCATCTTGATACGAGGAGGTCGCGGGTGCCGCCGGACCGCCCGTCAGTCGCCGTACGCGGCCATCACGTACACCGTGCGCGGCGGCAGGTACTCGACCACCGTCACCACGGTCCCGACGGCGAGCCGCCCCGTTCCCGCGGCCGGGTACGCGAGGAAGTGCTCGGCCCCGCCCCTGATCCGCACGATGACCTCGCCCACCAGCCCCGGCCCGACCGTCCCGCTGACCCGGCCGTCCAGTCCCACCATGTCCGATTCCCCCATGGGCCGAGCGTACGCGGCTATCCCCGGCCGGGATCCTCGTCGAGCCGGTATTCCTCGGCGTCCGCGTGGTACCCGTACAGCTCGCCGTAGCGGCCCCAGTCCGTCGCCGTCTCCAGCTGCCGCTCCAGCTGCTCGCTCGTGTAGTGGTGCGAGAGCAGGTCGCGGAAGAACCCGGCCCGCTGCGTGCCGCCGCGCGAACGCTGCAGGGTGGTGCGGATCAGGTGGACGAGCGGGACCTCCATCGCCCCTTGCGCGAACAGTTCCTTCGACTCCTGTACGTCGGCCCCCGCGAAGGCGCTGCCGCGCTCGGTCAGCACCAGGTGCAGGTCCCTCACCTCGGCCAGGCCGAGCAGTTCCAGGCCGTCCACCAGGGGCAGTACGTCGTCCACCTCCAGGCCGAGTTCGTCGGCGAGGTCGGCGAGGTCCTCGCTGTCCTCGCCGGCGTTCCCGGTGGCGCGCTGCAGCACGATCTCGGCGAGGCCCGCCATGCCGTCGACGCTGGCCGCCGGGAGCGGGGTGTTGGCGGGGGTCCGTTTGGCGGGCGGGCTGGCGGCCGGGGTTCTGGCGGTGCGGCCGGTCATCACCGCGTACACGGCGTCGACGATCCGCTCGAACTCTGCGGAGGCCCGGTCGCGGGGGCGGGCCAGGTCCACCGCGAAGGTCTCCTTGATGGTGCCGTAGGGCCGTGAGCCGAGCACCACCACGCGGTCGGCCATCAGCACGGCCTCCTCGATGTTGTGCGTGACCAGCACGACCGCCTTGGCGGGGAAGCGGTCCGAGGCCCACAGTTCCATCAGCTCGCCGCGCAGGTTCTCGGCGGTGAGGACGTCCAGCGCGGAGAACGGCTCGTCCATCATCAGCACGTCGGGTTCCACGACGAGCGCCCGGGCGAAGCCGACGCGCTGGCGCATGCCGCCGCTGAGCTCCTTGGGGTAGGCGGACTCGAAGCCGTCGAGGCCGATCAGGTCGATGGCCTCGACCGCCTGCCGGGCGCGCGCCTCGCGGTCCACGCCCTTGGCCTCCAGGCCCAGTTCGACGTTCTGCTGGACCGTCAGCCAGGGCAGCAGCGCGAAGGTCTGGAAGACCATCGCCGTCCCCGGATTGGCGCCGCGCAGTTCCTCGCCGCGGTAGGTGACGGAGCCGGAGCTCGCGGGGATCAGGCCGGCGAGGCAGCGCAGCAGGGTGGACTTGCCGCTGCCGGACTTGCCGAGGAGGGCGACGATCTCGCCCTCGCGGATCTCCAGGTCGATGCCGCCGAGGACGGGCAGCTCCCCGTCGGCGCCGGCGTAGGCCTTGGTGAGCGCGGAGGCCTTGAGGAGGGTGGCGGCGGCCTCGATCGTGGTGGTCATGGGCGCGCTCCTCAGATCGAGTACCGGCGCTCGGCGAGCCGGTACAGGGGCCGCCAGAACAACCGGTTGAGCCCGACGACGTACAGGCTCATGACGGCGATCCCGGCGATCAGCTTGGGGTAGTCGCCGGCCTCGGTGGCGTGGAAGATGTACGCGCCGAGGCCGGTCGCGGTGAGGGTGGTGCCGGCGAAGGTGACGACCTCGCCGACGATCGAGGCGTTCCAGGCGCCGCCGGAGGCGGTGATGCCGCCGGTGACGTACGCGGGGAACACGGCCGGGACGATCAGCCGCTTCCAGCGCTGGAGTCCGCGGACGCCGAGGTCGTCCATGGCCTCCTTGAGGTCGGAGGGGATGGCCATGGCGCCGGCGATGGCGTTGAAGAGGATGTACCACTGCGCGCCGAGGGCCATCAGCAGGACGCAGCCGATGTTGATGTTCAGGCCGGTCCTGAGGAAGAACCAGACGGCGACGGGGAAGAGCAGGTTCGCGGGGAAGCTCGCCAGCACCTGCACGACCGGCTGGGCGATCTTCGTGAGCTTGGGCGAGGAGCCGATCCAGACGCCCACCGGCACCCAGACCACGGTGGCGAGGGCGACGAGCACGATCACCCGGACGAAGGTGATCAGCCCGAGCAGCAGCGGCTCCCCGAAGACCCCGAGGCCGGTCTCCCGCCGCAGGTAGCCCACCAGGTCGTACAGCCCCCACAGGACGACGGCCCCGGCGACCACCGCGAAGGCGATGTCGCCGGTCCGGCGGCGGGCCGGGTCCACGGACAGCGCCCTGTCGTCCCGGCCCAGTACGCGGGCGGCCCGCGCGGTGGACTCGCGGACGGGGGCGGTGGCGCGGCCGAGGAGGGCGGGCCAGTGGGAGCGGCGCAGGAAGTCGAGCACGTAGCTGCGCTGGATGTCGGTGGACTCGGACTGCTCGTTCTTGAACTTCTCCGCCCAGGCGGTGAGGGGCCGCCAGAAGAGGAAGTTGACGGTGACGATGGTGACGGCCATGGCGACGATGACCCAGGCGATCTTCCCGAGGTCGCCCTCGCCGATGGCCGTACCGGCGTAGGAGCCCAAGCCCGGGACGGCGTAGTTGTGGCCGGAGACGGAGACGGCCTCGGAGGCGACGAGCATGAACCAGCCGCCGGCGAAGCTCATCATGCCGTTCCAGACGAGGTCGATGACCCCGGCGGGGACCTCGATGCGCCAGAAGCGCATCCAGCGGGTGAAGCCGAACGAGCGGGAGACTTCGTCGAGTTCGCGCGGCAGGGAGGTCAGGGTGGCGTAGAACCCGAAGGTCATGTTCCAGGCCTGGGAGGTGAAGATGGCGAAGACGACGGCGCATTCGAGGCCGAGGAGCGAGCCGGGGAAGAGCGCGACGAAGAACGTGACGAGGACGGAGAGGAAGCCGAGGACGGGGACGGACTGGAGGATGTCCAGGGCCGGGATCAGCACCCGCTCCAGGCGTCTGCTGCGGGCGGCGGCGTAGGCGTACCCGAAGGTGAAGACGACCGACGCGATCAGCGCGATGAACATCCGCAGGACGCTGCGGGCCGCGTAGTACGGGAGCTTCGCGGGGTCGGTGTCCACGTCGGGGACGTCGGCGGGGTCGAAGTTGACGGTGGTGCCCTTGCCGACCCGGAGGAACAGGTAGAAGAGCACCAGGACGGCGGCGGCCACGGCGAAGTCCACCCATGACAGGCGGGTGCGGGTGGGGGCCGCCTGGCCGGTGTGGGGTGCCGGTGGCCGCGTATCGGTCGTCATCCCGACCAGCGGATCACGCCCTGCGGCCACCCACACGTCGGGTCACCCAACCGGGCGAACCCTCGCCCGGGCCCCCGTGGCTAGGAGTGGCCGAGGTCCGGCGGGACGTCGTCCGTGGTCGGGACCGAGCCCGAGTCCGGGGACGGGCGGAGGTGGAACTCGTCCGAGGCCATGGAGTCGAGGACCGGGGGCGCCGGACGAGGGGGCTTCGGCATGACCGCGGCCTCCGAGTGGCCCCCGCATCCGTAGGACAGGGAGACCAGCCGGCCGTCGGCCGGTCCGAACTCGTTCGCGCAGATGCCGAAGGCCTGGCCCAGCGAGCCGCCGATCGCGACGAGGAACCCGCAGGAGACGCACGAGGCGGGCGCCGCCTGCGCCATCGGGGTCTTGGCGCCGAAGGACTCGTCCCAGCGGTCGGCCGCGCTGTGCAGCCCGTAGCGGGAGAGCACGCGCGCCCGGCGCATGCCCAGTTCCTCCGCGACGGCGGTGATGGAGCCGCGTACGGGAACCACCGCGCGGTCGGTGACGTCGGCGTCCTCCGCCTCGACCAGCTCGGCCATCTCGGCGGAGACCACCGAGTTCGGCGGCGGGGCGTCCTCGCCCGACCAGCCCGGCTCCAGCCGCAGGTCCTCGGCGTCCGTCGGGAGCAGGTCGCCCGGGCCCATGTCGCCCGGCCGCAGCCGCTCGCTCCACGGCACCCACTCGGGGGCGAGCAGCGCGTCGTCGCCGGGCAGCAGCACCGTTTCGTCGAGGGTGACGTTCTTGGCCCGGGAGGCACGCGTCACCGTCACGGCCCAGCGCCAGCCCCGGTAGCCCGGGTCCTTGCACTCGAAGAAGTGGGTGACGACCCTGTCGCCCTCGGCGACCGCGGATACGTGCTCACCCACCACGCCGGGGGCGGCGGCTTCCTCGGCCGCCGTGCGGGCGAGGTCTACCGCCTCGACGCACAGGCGGTCGGGGGTACGGCTTCGCGTCGTCGCAGCACTCACAGGTCTCGTTCTCTCCTACGCCGTCTCACGAGTGCGCCGTCCGTACTTGTCGTCCACAACGACCCGTCGGCTGTCCCTACGTAGCGCGGGCGGAGCGGACCAGAGGGCCGCGTCGACGTCCGCGCCCGATCGGGTTCCAGGGCGCACCTACCTGCGATCCATTCTGCGGGATCGCGAAGAGGCGCGCGGCCAGGAGCAACCGCCGGTGGCGCGCTACGCACGCTACCTCCTCCGGAGGCTTCGGCCCACATGCAAGGTCCGATTCGCGGACAACCCCACTACCGGCCACGTCCCCGCGACACGCCGGGGCGGGTCCCGGAGGGCCGCGTGGGGCACTATGGCCAGGTGGCACCCGTACGGTCGTCCGATGACGGCTCGGGACCGGCCAGGCGGGCCGGCCGGGCCATCGGGCGTGCCCTGCACCTGCCCTTCACCGGTACGGCCCGCGGCATCCGGCGGGCCACCCACGCGCACGGGGCGGGCGAATCGGGCCTCGGCAAACTGATCGAACTGCACGCCATCAACGGCGCCGGCGATGTGATGATCACAGTCGCCCTGGCCTCCACCGTCTTCTTCTCGGTCCCCACGGACGAGGCACGCGGCCGGGTGGCCCTGTACCTCGCCATCACCATGGCCCCCTTCACCCTCCTGGCCCCGGTGATCGGACCCCTGCTGGACCGGCTGCCGCACGGGCGGCGGGCCGCGATGGCCGGCGCGATGCTCACCCGGGCGCTGCTGGCGGTGATGATGTCGGGCGCGGTGGCCACGGGCGGGCTGGAGCTCTATCCGGCCGCGCTCGGGGTGCTGGTCGCCTCGAAGGCGTACGGGGTGGTCCGCAGCGCGGTGGTGCCGAGACTGCTCCCGCCCAAGTTCTCGCTCGTCAAGGCGAACTCCCGGGTCACCCTGGCCGGGCTGCTGGCCACCGGCGCGGCCGCACCGGTGGGCGCGGGCCTGCACGCGATCGGGGCGCCGTGGCCGCTGTACGGGGCCTGCGCGATCTTCATCTGGGGCGCCTTCGCGGCGTTCACGCTGCCCCACAAGGTCGACGAGGCCAAGGGCGAGCGGCGGGCCCGGCTCTCCACGCACGAGGCCCACTCGAAGCGGCCGGGGCTGCGGACGGTCAGCCGGCCGGTTCTGTGCGGGCTGCTGGCGAACGCGTCGATGCGCGGGCTGTCCGGGTTCCTGATCTTCTTCCTGGCGTTCCTGCTGCGCGAGCACCCGCTCGCCGGGCAGAGCGCGGCGGTGTCGCTGGGCATCGTCGGCGTGTCGGCGGGCGTCGGCAACGCGTGCGGGACGGCCGTCGGGGCCTGGCTCCGGGCGCGCGCGCCCGAGGCGATCATCGCGGCCGTGCTGTGCCTGACGCTGGCGGTGGCCGTGCTCGCGGCGGTCTTCTTCAGCGGGGTCTTCATGGCCGTCCTGGGCGCGACGGCGGGCTTCTGCCAGGCCCTGGCGAAGCTCTCGCTGGACGCGATGATCCAGCGCGACGTGCCCGAGGCGGTGCGCACCTCGGCCTTCGCCCGCTCGGAGACCCTGCTCCAGGTGGCGTGGGTCCTGGGCGGCGCGATCGGCATCGCCCTGCCCCTGAACGGCGCCCTGGGCATGTCGGTCGCCGCGGCGGTGGTCGCCCTGGGCACCGCCATGGCCGTCCGCGGCTTCCTCGCGGCCCCCCGCCACCACCACCCGACCCCTTCCCGGCCCCGGGTGGCGTAGCTGCGGCCGCTGCGCGGGGCCTCCCCCACCACGCCCCGGGCGGCGTAGCCGGGACCCTGCGGGGCCGTCCCCTACCCGCCCTTCCACCGTTCCCCGGGCTCCGCCCGGACCCGCGCCTCAATCGCCGGCGGGGCTGAAAGATCGCCTCAAACGCCGGCGGGGCCGGAATGGCCGCACAGCGGCAAAGTCCGGCCCCGGCCGGGCAAATCCAGCCCCGGCCGGAGGAATCCAGCCCCGCCGGCGTTTGAGGCGCGGGGTCCGGGGCGGCCCCGGAAAGCCCGGCGCAGCCGGGGGCGCTTGCGCCACGGCGCCGCACCACACGACCCCGTGCAGCAAGGCATCGCACCGGCCCGATAGCCTTCGGCTCATGACCGCACCGCTTTTCTCGGGTAGGGGCCGCCGCAGCGTCGCGGCCCTCGGAGCCGTATCCGCCGGCCTCCTCCTCCTCTCCGCCTGTGACAAGCCGACGCCGCTGGCGACCGTGACGGTCGGCACCTCGTCGGTGTCCGCCGAAGCCGCCTGCCGCGACGGCAAGGAGCTGACGGCCGACAAGGTCCAGGAGTGCTTCGCCGATCCGAAGAACACCAAGACCATCGAGTACGGCCGCGGCGACACCCTGCGCCTCGGTGTCGAGCCCGATGTCGTCGAGGACGGCCACAAGTGGCAGGCGGTCCTGGACGGACAGCAGATCACCGAGCCGTCGGCCAACACCTACGACAGCTTCCCGGGCGCCGACCTCTTCCTCACCGGCGGCCAGGGCGAGGCCCCCGCCTCGAAGAAGCTCAACATCGTCGAGGTCGACCGCGAGGGCAAGCCCGTCGCCGTGTGGGCCTTCACCATCAAGCTCAAGTAAGCACGTACCCCAGGTGCGCGCGCTCGTCGTGACCGCGGTGGCGGCGGAGGCCGACTCCGTCGTCGGCGGCCTGCCCGGTCCGGTCCCTCATCCGGATCACACCCCCGGCTCCGAGCCGCACACCCTCCCCGGTGGCTACCTCATCCACCACCGGGGAGATTTCGACGTCCTCGTCGCCGGAGTCGGCCCGGCCGCCGCGGCCGCCGGTACCGCGACCGCCCTGGCGCTCGCGCCCGGCCCCGGCGGCTACGGCCTGGTCGTCTCCGCCGGCATCGGCGGCGGGTTCGCGCCCGCCGCCCCGCTCGGCTCCCTCGTGGTCGCCGACGCCATCGTCGCCGCCGATCTGGGGGCCGAGACCCCCCAGGGCTTCCTCCCCGTCGCGGAACTCGGCTTCGGCCGCAGCGTGCACCTGCCTCCCGCGGAGCTCGCCGCCCGTGCCGCCGAGGCGACCGGGGCCCTGCTCGCGCCCGTCCTGACCGTCTCCACCGTCACCGGCACCGCCGACCGCGCGGCCGCCCTCGCGGCCCGGCATCCGCTCGCCGGCGCCGAGGCCATGGAGGGCTTCGGGGTCGCGGAGGCCGCCGCCGCGCACGGACTGCCCGTGCTGGAGGTCCGTGCCGTCTCCAACGCCGTGGGCCCCCGCGACCGCGCCGCCTGGCGGATCGGCGACGCGCTGGCCGCGCTCGCCGAAGGCTTCCGGGCACTGGGACCCGTACTCGACTCCTGGGAAGGCCCGAAGTGAACGCCGTGAACGCCGTGGATCCCGCGGGGCCCGCGCTCCGCACGCCGGTGCGGATCGCGTACTCGCCCTGCCCGAACGACACCTTCGTCTTCGACGCCTGGGCGCACGGCCGGGTCCCCGGCGCTCCCGCCCTGGACGTCACCTTCGCGGACATCGACATCACCAACGGCATGGCCGAGCGCGGTGAGCTGGACGTCCTGAAGGTCTCGTACGCCGTCCTGCCGTGGGTGCTGGACGAGTACGCGCTGCTGCCCTGCGGCGGCGCCCTCGGCCGCGGCTGCGGACCCTTGGTCCTGACGCGCGAGGCGGGCACCGGGCCGGCGGGGCTCGTCGGCAAGACGGTCGCGGTCCCGAGCGAACGCTCCACCGCCTACCTGCTGTTCCGGCTGTGGGCCGCCGACGTGCTGCCGCCCGAGGGCGTCGGCAAGGTGGTCGTGCTGCCGTTCCACGAGATCATGCCGGCGGTGCGCGACGGCCGCGTGGACGCCGGACTGGTCATCCACGAGGCCCGGTTCACCTATCAGGACTACGGGCTGCACTGCCTGGCCGACATGGGCGAGCACTGGGAGTCCACGACCGGCCTGCCGATCCCGCTCGGCGCCATCATCGCCAAGCGATCGCTGGGCGCGGACACGCTGCGCGCGCTCGCCGAGGCCGCCCGCACGTCGGTCCGGATGGCCTGGGACGACCCGGAGGCCTCGCGCCCCTACGTACGGGCGCACGCGCAGGAGCTGGACCCGGCCGTCGCCGACCAGCACATCGGGCTGTACGTCAACGAGTTCACGGCCGGTCTCGGCGACGCCGGTTACGCGGCGGTGCGCGGCCTGCTGACGCGGGCGGCCGCGGAGGGTCTTGTTCCGGCCATCGCCCCCGGCGCGCTGGCGTTTCCGTAGGACATGACAGTGCCCCGCCTCCTTCGAGGGAGGCGGGGCACTGTCATGCGTACTGGTCAGACGTCCATCTGGTCGGCCACCGCGCGGAGCATGCCGGCGATCTTCGAGCCGTGCGCCTTGTCGGGGTAGCGGCCCCGCTCCAGCTGCTGCGTGACGTTCTCCAGCAGGGTCGTGAGGTCCTGCACGATCGAGGCGAGCTCGTCCGGCTTGCGCCGCTGCGCGACCGCGACGGAGGGTGCCGGATCCAGGACGATCACCGAAAGTGCCTGGTCACCGCGTTGTCCGGCGACCACGCCGAACTCGACGCGCTGGCCGGGCTTGAGCGCGTCCACCCCGGCGGGGAGCACCGAAGAGTGGACGAAGACGTCGCCGCCGTCGTCGCGGGAGAGAAAGCCGAAGCCCTTCTCACTGTTGAACCACTTGACCTTGCCGGTAGGCACGTCCGTCCTCTGTCCTTGCGCTCGTCGGGTGTGAAGCGGGTCACCGACCCGCACCTCTCAGGCTAATCGCCAGGATCCGGGGGACAAGACATTCCCCGGTCCTTCGCGGATGACCGCTCAGGCCAGGGAACTACCCTGGCGGGGTGACTGTTACTCCTCAGCCCGAGCACGCGGACACCTCCCGCGCCGCGACCGCCGGCCGTGCCACCAGCGCCGCCGCGGCCGACCCCGACGCGGCACGCCCCGGCGACGCGCTCGTCAAGGCCGGCGGCATCGTCTTCATCCTCGGCGCCGTCGCCACGCTCGCCACGATGGCCCCGCTGTTCCTGGACACCGACCCGTTCCCGTCCTACGCGTGGGCCGTGTGCATGCTCATGGGCGTCGGGTTCCTCATCTCGGCCGCGGGCGTGCTGCGCTCGGCGGCCGCGCAGCGTGCGGCCGCCCGGGCGTCGCAGGCGTAGTCGCGCGAGGGTCGCGCGAGGGGTTACGCGGTCCGCGTGCGGGCGTACTCCTCCAGCCAGGCCGGCAGCTCCGTGAGGTCCGTCAGCACCACGTCGGCGCCCGCCTCGCGCAGTTCGGGCTCCGGGCAGGGGCCGGTCGGGACCGTCACCGACAGGGCGCCGGCCGCGCGTGCGCCCCGTACGTCCCCGACGTGGTCGCCGACGTAGACCTGGGCGTTGTACTCGCGCAGGGCGCCCGCCTTGGCCTCCGCCCACAGCCAGCCGATGACCGCGTCGGGCTCGATGCCCAGGTGGTCCAGGTGCAGGCGGGCGTTGGGCTCGTACTTGGCGGTGACGACGATCGCGCGGCCACCGAGCGCCTGGACCGCCAGGACCGCCTCGCGGGCGCCGGGCATCGCCGGGGTCGGCTCGATGGCGTGTGTGGGATAGATCTCCCGGAAGCGGTCGGCCATGGCCGGGATCTCCGCCTCCGGGAACCAGTACGCGAGCTCCTGGTCCAGCGGCGGACCGAGGCGCGTGACGACCTTGTCGGCGTCGATGAACGTGCCCGTCTCCGCCGAAAGCGCCTGGAAGGCGGCTTTGATGCCCGGCCGGGAGTCGATGAGGGTCATGTCGAGGTCGAATCCGACGGTCAGCAGCGTTTCGGAGCTCATGCGCCCATTGTGCCGAACGGGGGCACGGCGAACGGGAACGTAGACTGAGGCTTGCCTTACCAGACAGTGAAATTTGGTGACATGTCAGCCCCCGTCTCCACGGCACCCACCGCCACCCGGCGTGCCCTGACGACCCGTCGCATCGCGTGGACGGCGGCCGGCGTCGCCGCGCTGCTGTGCGCGGTGCTGCTCAGTCTCGGCGTCGGCGCCCGCGCCATCGCGCCGGGCGAGGTCTTCGACGCGCTCTTCCGGGGCGCGAGCGGACCGAACGCCGAGGTCGTCCGCACGCTGCGCGTCCCGCGCACCCTCATAGCCCTGATGGTCGGCGCGGCCCTCGCCCTCGCCGGCACCGCGCTCCAGGGCATCACCCGCAATCCGATCGCCGACCCCGGCATCCTCGGCATCAGCCAGGGAGCCGGGGTCGCGGTCGTCTGCGCCATCGCGTTCGCGGGGGTGCACACGCTGAGCGGGTACGTGTGGTTCGCCTTCGCGGGCGCGGCCGTCGCCTCCGTCGCCGTGTACGCCGTCGCCGCCGGCGGGCGCGGCGGTGCGACGCCGGTCAAGCTGGCGCTGGCCGGGGCCGCGATCAACGCCCTGCTGGTGTCGGTCACCACGGGCGTCCTCACGACGAAGGCCTCCACGCTGGACGAGTTCCGCTTCTGGCAGGTCGGCTCGATCGCCGGGCGCGATATGACGGTCGTCCACCAGATCTGGCCGTTCCTGCTGGTGGGCGCCGTCCTGGTGGTGTCGGTGGCGCGCGGCCTGGACGCGCTGGCCCTGGGCGAGGACCTCGCCAAGGGGCTCGGGCAGAACGTCGCGGCCGTACGGATCGTCGGCGGCCTCGGGGCCACCGTGCTCACGGGCGCCGGAGTCGCCGCGGCCGGGCCGATCGCCTTCATCGGGCTCGCCGTACCGCACATCGCGCGGGCCGTCGTCGGCAGCGACCACCGGTGGGTGCTGCCCATGGCGGCGCTGATCGGGCCGGTGATGCTGCTCGTCGCCGACGTGCTCGGGCGGATCGTGGTACCGCCCGGCGAGGTCCCGGCCGGGGTGATGACCGCGCTGATCGGGGTCCCGTTCCTGGTCACGCTGGTCCGCCGCAAGGTGGTGGCCGCATGAGCGGCGACGCGCGGGTCGTCCCCGCGGGGTACGCGCTCCTCCGCGCCCGCACCGGCCGCGGCTCCTTCCTCCTGCACCGCCGGGCGGCGGTCGTGGCACTGGCCCTGGCCCTGCTGCTGGCCGCGGTCTGCGTCGCGTACCTCTCGGTCGGCGAGTCCTTCGTCGCGCCCGGGGAGGTCGTGAAGGTGCTGCTCGGGCAGCCCTCCCCCGACGACCTGGTCGTCGGCACCCTGAGGCTGCCCCGGATGACGGTGGGCCTGCTCGTCGGACTGGCCTTCGGGGTGGCCGGCGCGCTGATCCAGACCGTCGCCCGCAACCCGCTCGCCTCCCCCGACATCATCGGCGTCAGCCAGGGCGCGAGCGCCGTCACGGTGGCGGCGCTGACCTTCGGCGTCACCTCGTACACGGTCCTCCCGTACCTCTCCGTCCTCGGCGGGGTGATCGCGGCCGCGCTCGTGTACGTCTTCGCGTGGCGGGGCGGACTGCACGCGACGCGGTTCGTCCTGATCGGCATCGGCTTCGCCATCGCCCTGCGGTCGGTGACCACGCTGCTGATGACCAAGGGCGACTACCTGGTGGCCCAGCAGGCGCAGATCTGGATGACGGGCTCCCTCAACGGCCGCGGCTGGGACGTCGCGACCCCGCTGGCCTGGGTCCTGCTCGCCCTCCTCCCCGGCGTCCTGTGGGCGGCCCGCGCGCAGCGCACGGTCTCGCTCGACGACGACACGGCCACGGCGCTGGGCGTCCGGCTGGGCCGGGTCCGGCTCGGGCTCGTCGCCCTCGGCGTGGTCCTGGCCTCGGTGGCCACGGGTGCCGCGGGCCCGGTGGACTTCGTGGCGCTGCTCGCGCCGCAGATCGCCCGCCGCATGACGCGCACGGCCCAGATCCCCCTGCTCTGCTCGGCCCTGACGGGCGCGCTGATCGTCGTCCTCGGCGACCTGCTCGCCCGCAGGCTCCTCTCCCCGACCGAACTCCCGGTGGGCGTCCTGACGGCCGCCGTCGGGGCCCCGTACCTGATCTGGCTGATCACGCGCAGCCGCGCAGGAGGCAATCGATGAGCCGTCTGTCCGCCCAGTCCCTCACCCTCGCGTACGAGGACCGGGTGGTCGTCGAGAACCTGGACCTGTCCGTACCGGACGGGAAGGTGACGGTGATCGTCGGCCCGAACGCGTGCGGCAAGTCCACGACGCTGCGTGCGCTGGGACGGCTGCTGCGGCCCCGCTCGGGTGCGGTGGTCCTGGACGGCGAGGCCCTCTCCGCCCTCCCCACCCGGCGGATCGCCCGGACCGTCGGCCTGCTCCCGCAGTCGCCGTCCGCCCCGGAGGCGATCACGGTCGCCGACCTGGTGGCGCGCGGGCGGCAGCCGCACCAGCACTGGTGGCAGCAGTGGTCGGAGGCGGACGAGCGGGCGGTCGTCGACGCGATGGCCCGTACGTCGGTGTCGGACCTGGCGGACCGTCCGGTGGACGCGCTCTCGGGCGGGCAGCGCCAGCGGGTCTGGATCGCGATGGCCCTCGCGCAGGACACGGACATCCTGCTCCTGGACGAGCCGACGACGTTCCTGGACATCGCCCACCAGGTGGAGGTCCTGGACCTGGTCCGCCGGCTCAACCACGACCGGGGCCGGACGGTGGTCGCGGTCCTGCACGACCTGAACCAGGCGGCGCGGTACGCGGATCACTTGGTGGCGATGAAATCGGGCCGCGTGGTGGCCGAGGGCCCGCCGTCCGAGGTCGTCACCTCCGCCCTGGTCGAGGAGGTCTTCGGCCTCTCCTCCACGGTGATCCCGGACCCGGTGACGGGCTCCCCCCTGATCATCCCCTCGGCCCCCTGGGCTCCCCCTTCTTGACGCCCCGGCCCGGCCGCGGGTATCCCGCTGCGCGGTGCGAAGTCCCCTCCCCGCCCTTCCCCCGTTCCCTGGGGCTCCGCCCCGGACCCCGCGCCTCAAACGCCGGCGGGGC
>NZ_JBSGXB010000139.1:0-18385 GCF_053609185.1 Streptomyces sp. NPDC054956
GGTACTGCAGGGGGGACCCTGTGGGAGAGTAGGACGCCGCCGAACAATCATTGTGGGAAAGCCCCGCACCTTATGGTGCGGGGCTTTTCTGCGTTCCGGACCCTTTTCGGGCCCGGCCAGGACCTACCAATCGGCGGGGTAGCTCTTGAGGTTGCTCGTGTCGAGGGTCCAGCGGCCGGCGGTGACGGTGTCCCCGAAGGAGTGGGGGACCGTCTCTTCCTGGTGCTCGGCCAGCTCCGAGAGTTGCTCCGCGAACTCGTGCAGGCGGCACAGCTGCTCCGGGGCGAGGTCGGCCATGGTGGTGTCCTCCTGGCGGGTGCCGCGCCCAGCGTATCCAGATCGGGACGGTTGGGACGGCTACAGGCGGCCGGCGGCTTTGAGGGCGAGGTAGGCGTCGGCCAGGGCCGGGGCCAGGGTTTCGGGGGTGGCGTCGACCACGTGGACGCCGTGGCGGGTGAGCTGCTCGGCCGTGCGGTGGCGAGCGGACTGGGACTGGGTGCCGGCGGCGGCTTCGTAGACCGCTTCGAGGGTGCCGCGGGACTTCGTCATCTCCGCCACGTGCGGGTCCGCGACCGAGGCCAGCAGGACCGTGTGGCGCTGGGTGAGCCGGGGGAGGACCGGGAGCAGGCCCTCTTCCACGGCGGCGGCGTCCAGGCTGGTCAGTAGGACCACCAGGGAGCGGCGGGGGGCGCTGCGCAGGATGGTGGAGACCAGGGTGCGGGAGTCGGTTTCGACGAGCTCCGGTTCCAGGGTGGCCATCGCGTTGACGAAGGCCGGGAGGGTGTCGGCGGCCGAGCGGGCCTGGACCTGGGCGCGGGGGCGCCGGTCGTGGGCCAGGAGGTCCACGCGGTCGCCGGCGCGGGTGGCCAGGGCCGTCAGGAGCAGGGCCGCGTCCATCGCCGAGTCCAGGCGGGGGGCGTCGCCCACGCGGCCCGCCGAAGTGCGGCCCGTGTCGAGGCAGATGAGGATGTGGCGGTCGCGTTCCGGGCGCCAGGTGCGGACGGCGACCTTGTTCTGGCGGGCGGTGGCCCGCCAGTCGATGGAACGGGTGTCGTCGCCGGGGACGTAGTCGCGCAGGCTGTCGAACTCGGTTCCCTCACCGCGCGTCAGGACGCTGGTGCGGCCGTCGAGTTCGCGCAGCCGGGCCAGGCGCGAGGGAAGGTGCTTGCGGCTGGTGAACGGGGGCAGCACGCGGACCGTCCAGGGGACGGTGTGGTTGCCCTGGCGGGCGAACAGGCCGAGCGGGCCGAACGAGCGGATCGTGACCCGGGCCGCCAGGCGGTCGCCGCGACGGGTGGGTCGCAGGCGGGTGGTCAGGCGGCGGCGTTCGCCCGGGGGGATCGTCAACGCGTGGCGCGACGCGGCGACTTCGGTGCCCGGCTCCCAGCTGCTGGGCGGCCAGGCGTCGCGGACGCGGGCGCGCAGGGGGCGGGTGGAGGGGTTCGTGATGCTCAGGTGCACCTCGGCGGACTCGCCGAGGCGCACGGAGGTGTCGCCGGAGCGGGCCAGCCGGAGCGTGCGGACGGGCGCCGCGAGGGCGTAGTCGACCGCGCAGGCCAGGGCGATGGGGGCGTTGACCGCCAGCATTCCCGTGATGCTCGGTTCGAGGATGCCGACGGGGAGGCTGCCGAGGGCCGCCAGCAGGGCGGCGCGTCCGGTGAACCCCATCAGCGCGGGACGGGGACGTGGGTGAGGATCGCGGTGATGACCGCGTCGGCCGTGACGCCCTCCATCTCGGCCTCGGGGCGCAGCTGGACGCGGTGGCGCAGGGTGGGCAGGGCGAGGGCCTTCACGTCGTCGGGGGTGACGTAGTCGCGGCCCACGAGCCAGGCCCAGGCGCGGGCGGTGGCCAGCAGTGCGGTGGCGCCGCGCGGGGACACGCCGAGGGTCAGGGAGGGGGACTCGCGGGTGGCGCGGCAGATGTCGACGACGTACGCGGCGATCTCGGGGGAGACGCTGGTGGCTTCGACGGCCTTGCGGGCGGCTTCCAGCTCGGCGGGGCCCGCGACGGGGCGGACGCCGGCGGAGTGCAGGTCGCGGGGGTTGAAGCCGGCCGCGTGGCGGGTCAGTACGCCGATCTCGTCCTCGCGGGAGGGGAGCGGCACGGTGAGCTTCAGGAGGAAGCGGTCGAGCTGGGCCTCGGGCAGGGGGTACGTGCCCTCGTACTCGACCGGGTTCATGGTCGCGGCGACGAGGAACGGCTCCGGGAGCTTGCGGGGGGTGCCGTCGACGGTGACCTGGCGCTCCTCCATCGCTTCGAGGAGGGAGGACTGGGTCTTGGGGGGCGTGCGGTTGATCTCGTCGGCGAGGAGCAGGTTGGTGAAGACCGGGCCGTTCTGGAAGGAGAACTCCGCGGTGCGGGCGTCGTAGACGAGCGAGCCCGTGACGTCGCTCGGCATCAGGTCGGGGGTGAACTGGACGCGCTTGGTGTCGAGTTCGAGGGAGGCGGCCAGCGCCCGTACGAGGAGGGTCTTCGCGACGCCGGGGACGCCTTCGAGGAGGACGTGGCCGCGGCACAGGAGGGCTACGACGAGACCGGTGACGGCGGAGTCCTGGCCGACCACGGCCTTTCCGATCTCGGTGCGGAGCGCTTCCAGGGCGGAGCGGGCGCTGTCCGTGGTGGCCGTCATGAGGTGCGGACCTCTCTTTCGAGGGCGTCGAGTTGGTCGGCGAGCGCGATGAGCGCCGCGTCGGTGTCGGGGGTGGTGCCGAAGAGCAGGGCGGCCGGGTCGGGGGCCGTGGCGGCGGGGTCGCCGGAGGTGAGGCGGGCGGAGACCGCGGGGACCAGGGACGCGGGGTCGTGGGCCCGGGAGGCCGGTACGCCGACCAGCGCGGCCAGCCGTTCGCGGGTCGCGGCGCGCAGCACGGTGGCGGCGCGGTCGCGGGCGCCGGCCTTGCGGTACAGGCGGGCGCGGCCCTCGGTGGCCTCGGAGGCGCGGATCAGGACCGGCAGGCGCTCGGTGACGAGCGGGCCGAGGCGGCGTACGCGCCAGAGGGCGGCGACGGCGGCGGCGAGGAACAGCTGGAGCAGGGCCCAGCTCCAGCCGGCGGGGATCAGGTCGAGGAAGTCCTTGTCGGCTTCCTCGGTGTCGTCCGGGCCGCTGTCCGCGAGGGACGGCAGGTACCAGACGAGGTGGGGGCGGGAGCCGAGGAGCTGGAGGGCGAGGGAGGCGTTGCCCTCCTGGGCGAGGGTCTTGTTGAGGAGGACGGTCTCGGAGCCGAGGAGGACGGTGTCGCCGCCGGGGGTGGCGGTGGGCAGTACGAGGAGCGTGGAGTGGCCGGCGCTGGGGTAGCAGCCGATGGCTCCGCGGGTGTCCGTGGAGTAGCGGAAGCCGCCGCCGGTGGCCGCGCGGCCGGCGGCGCCGGCCGCGGGGAGCGCGCAGCTGCCCGGGTCGAGGACGGTGTCCTGGGCGGTGGCGGCCCCGGCGCTGCGGGTGCGGGTGCCGGGGGCCAGGGCGGGGAGGCTGAGCTCGGTCGGGGCGAGCAGGACGGTGCGGCCGCCGGAGAGGTCGATGGCGGAGCGGATGGCGCGGAGCCTGCTCTCGCCGAGGCGGTCGGGGTCGGCGACCAGCAGGGTCGTGTCGGGCCCGGCGGCCGCGGCGGCCTCTTCGGCGGTGGTGACGACCCGGGTGGTGACTCCGCGGGACTTGAGCAGTTCGGCGACGGCCCGGCTGCCGAAGGGGTCGGCGGACCGGGGGTCGAGGTAGCCGTGCCGGGCGCCGGAGTTCAGGGCGGCCAGGGTCACGCCGGCGGCGAGCAGGACGGCGAACGCGATGAGGAATCCGCGGGCACGCGTCCACAGGACGGCGGGGCGCAGCGGCGGGGCGGCGGTGGCCTGGCCGACCGGGGCGGGCGGGGTCATGGGGTGGCGCCTGTCAGGAGCGGCTTCGTGCGGGTCAGGGCGAGGTCCAGGTCGCGCAGGGTGGCGTACATGGCCGCGTCGGCCGGGCGGGCGCCGTAGGTGACGTCGTCGAAGGTGCGGGCCGCGGCGCGCAGGGCGCCCGCGTGGGACGGGAGGGAGACCGCGGCCTCGGCCGCCGCCTCGTCGGCGGTGCGGCCGGGGCGGGGGTCGAGGAGGGTGCGTTCCTCCAGGGAGCGGACGACGGCGCGCATGCGTTCCTGGACGGCCTCGCTCCAGCGGCTTTCGGCGGCCAGTGCGTCGGCGGCCTCGCGGTGGTCCGCCGCGCTGCGGGTGCCGTCGTCGAAGAGGGCGCCCGCAGCCGCGGCGGTCCGCCGGGGGGTGCCGAGCCGCCACCACAGTGCGGTGATGACGAGGACCACGAACACGGCGATGGCCAGCAGGCCCAGGGTCCCGCCGGGGGTGGCGCCGGAGGCGTGGTCGAAGAGGTCCCCGACCCAGTCCCAGAAGCGGTCCAGCGCGCGCTGGAGCAGCCCCGGGTCGTTCTGGTGGTACACCGGCTTGGACAGCTCCTGCTTCGCCGCCTCGCGGGCCGCGTCACGGCCGATGGTGACCGGCGGTGCGTCCGACGCCGTTCGTGCGAGCAGGCCCCCCGTGCTCCTCATCCCCGCGTCAGCCTCCGGTCGGCGGCGTGGTGGTGCCGTAGTTCTCGATGCCGGCTGCCCGGGCGAGCTCCAGGTCCAGGGCCTCGCGGCGGATGCGCTGGTCGACGTAGAGCAGGACGTTGACGCCCGCCTGCATCGGCATGGTGATCGTCAGGCCGATGATCCCGCCGATCGCCACGACGATCAGGTAGCCCCAGTTGTTGCTGCCGGTGCCCTCGGAGAGGGCTTCGAGGCCGCCGCCGAACATGATCAGACCGACCAGCGTCAGCGGGAAGACGATGATCGCGGAGATGAAGCCGGTGATGAGGTTGGTGAGGAAGGTGATGCCGAAGATGCGCCACCAGGAGCCGCGGACCAGCTTCGAGGAGCGGGTGAGCGACGTGAGGACCGGCGCCTTCTCCAGCATCAGGGCGGGCGAGGCCAGCGAGTAGCGGACCCACAGCCACATGAGCAGCGGGAAGGTGACGAGAGCACCGAGGACGATGAGGGCCGTGTTCCCGGCGAGTGCGCCGGGCAGGATCAGCACGCCGGCCAGGAGGACCGAGCCGAGGGTCACGGCCAGGGTCAGGCCGAACAGCCGCGGCAGCTGGGAGCGGGAGTCGCGCCAGGCGTCCCCGACCGAGGAGCCCTGGCCGAGCACCGCGCGGCTGAAGACCATCGTGAGCAGCGCGGTGGCCACGATGCCGCCGACGAGCTGGACGAACATTTCCGCCGAGAGCACACCCATGGAGGAGCCGAGGGTGCTCAGCTGCTCGTCGAGGGTCGCGGTGTCGGACGTCTCGAGTACGACGTCGGCGAAGACGAACTTCTGGATGAGCACGATGATCAGCTGGATGGCGACGGCCACGACCAGGGTGATCGGCAGGACCGCCCGCCAGTGCTTGCGCATGGTGGCGACCGCGCCGTCGAGGATCTCGCTCATGCCCAGGGGGCGCAGCGGGATCACACCGGGCTTGAGAGCGGGGGCCTGGTTGCCCCAGTTTCCGGGGCTGCCGCCGTAGGGGGCCTGCTGCCCACCGCCGTACGAGCCCCAGCCCGCGCCCTGCTGCGGCGGCGCGGGCGGCTGCTGCGGGGACGGCGGGGTCGGGCCCGGGGTCGGGCTCGACCACTGGCCCGGCGGGGGCTGCTCGGCGGACCACTTCGGGCCGCCGGAGGCGCCGGAAGACGGCTGCGTTTCGTGGGAGCCCTCCCCTTCGGACGGGGAGGATCCGGGCGTAGCCCAGCCCGGAGAGTCGTTCATCGTCGCTCCTTCACGTGCACTGCAGGGTGCGGGGCGCATGGTCCGGCTGCCATCGTGCCATGTGACAACCTCGAACGGACCAGCCGTCCCCCGGATCGCGAGGCGTTCGCGCCTTCATTTGTCGGGTGGATCCGGGGCACACTGGGCGCCCTGATCTCCACGCAGGTCCGAGGGACGATTTCCAGCCCCTCCGGCTGTGGGACAGCTCACCGCCAGGTAACGATTAGCTAATGGGATGATGTCAACCATGAAGGGACGCGTCCTTGTCGTCGACGACGACACCGCGCTGGCCGAGATGCTCGGCATTGTGCTGCGTGGAGAAGGTTTTGAGCCGTCGTTCGTAGCGGACGGTGACAAGGCACTGGCTGCCTTCCGGGAGGCGAAGCCGGATCTCGTGCTGCTCGACCTCATGCTGCCCGGACGGGACGGCATAGAGGTGTGCAGGCTGATCCGCGCCGAGTCGGGCGTACCGATCGTCATGCTCACCGCCAAGAGCGACACCGTCGACGTGGTCGTGGGCCTGGAGTCCGGGGCCGACGACTACATCGTCAAGCCGTTCAAGCCGAAGGAGCTGGTGGCCCGCATCCGGGCCCGCCTGCGCCGTTCGGAGGAGCCGGCTCCGGAGCAGCTGGCCATCGGTGACCTGGTCATCGACGTGGCCGGGCACTCCGTCAAGCGGGACGGCGCCTCCATCGCGCTGACCCCGCTCGAGTTCGACCTGCTGGTCGCGCTCGCCCGCAAGCCCTGGCAGGTGTTCACCCGCGAGGTGCTGCTGGAGCAGGTCTGGGGCTACCGCCACGCGGCGGACACCCGCCTGGTGAACGTGCACGTCCAGCGTCTGCGCTCCAAGGTGGAGAAGGACCCGGAGCGCCCCGAGATCGTCGTGACGGTGCGCGGTGTCGGCTACAAGGCCGGACCCAGCTGACATGCAATCCGGCATGCCCCGTGGAGGCTCCCGCTGGGGGGCCCTGCGGGGCGGTCGGGCGCCCGGTCACCTAGCGGACGGAGCACCCGGCGGCCCCGTGCTGCGGCTGTGCGTACGCCTCGTACGCCGGCCGCTGCTCCCGGCTGTCCGGCTCTGGCGGCGCAACATCCAGCTGCGGGTGGTCGCCGCCACCCTGCTGATCTCGCTCGCGGTCGTCCTCGCCCTCGGGTTCGTGGTCATCGCACAGGTCAGCAAGGGGCTCCTCGACGCCAAGGAGGAGGCCGCGCAGAGCCAGGCCGCGGGAGGGTTCGCGGTCGCACAGGAGAAGGCCAATACCCCGTACACGGTGGACGGGGTGGACGCCTCCGACAACAAGGTCGGGCGCGACGCCAGTACCTGGATGAACTCGCTGGTCAAGCAGCTGGCCAGTGGTGGGCAGAGCGCCTTCGAGGTCGCGGCGCTGGGCGCCGGGACCGGAACCGGCGAAGAACAGCCACCCGGCCGCGGCGCGCTCGGCGTCCGCGGCGCCCGGGCCTCGGGCAACGTCGACCCGACCGCCAGCGTCCCGCTGGAGCTGCGCCGGGCCGTGAACCACGCCACCGGCGCCTTCAAGACGTTCTCGATGGTCCGCTACACGCCCGGGACCGGGTCCAAGGCGCCCGAGCCCGCGCTCGTCGTGGGCAAGCGGCTCACCGACATCAACGGCGACCCGTACGACCTGTACTACCTCTTCCCGCTGACCCAGGAGGAGGAGTCCCTCAACCTGGTCAAGGTCACCATCGCCACCGCCGGGCTGTTCGTCGTCGTCCTGCTCGGCGGGATCGCCTGGCTCGTCGTGCGCCAGGTCGTCACCCCCGTCCGGATGGCCGCCGGGATCGCCGAGCGGCTTTCCGCCGGGCGGCTCCAGGAGCGGATGAAGGTCACCGGCGAGGACGACATCGCCCGCTTGGGCGAAGCGTTCAACAAGATGGCCCAAAACCTCCAGAGCAAGATCCAGCAGCTGGAGGACCTCTCCCGGCTGCAGCGCCGGTTCGTCTCGGACGTCTCCCACGAGCTGCGCACCCCGCTCACGACGGTGCGCATGGCCGCGGACGTCATCCACGACGCCCGCGCCGACTTCGACCCGATCACCGCGCGCTCCGCCGAACTGCTCGCCGGACAGCTCGACCGCTTCGAGTCGCTCCTCGCCGACCTGCTGGAGATCAGCCGGTTCGACGCGGGCGCGGCCGCGCTGGAGGCGGAGCCGATCGACCTGCGGGACGTCGTGCACCGGGTCATCGACGCCGCCCAGCCGCTCGCCGAGCACAAGGCCACCCGGATCCGGATCCTCGGCGACACCCAGCCGGTGATAGCCGAGGCCGACGCCCGACGCGTGGAGCGGGTGCTGCGCAACCTCGTGGTCAACGCCGTCGAGCACGGCGAGGGCCGCGACGTGGTGGTGCGGCTCGCCTCGGCGGGCGGGGCCGTCGCCGTGGCCGTACGGGACTACGGGGTCGGGCTCAAGCCCGGCGAGGCCACCCGCGTCTTCAACCGCTTCTGGCGGGCCGACCCGGCGCGGGCGCGCACGACCGGCGGTACGGGCCTGGGCCTGTCCATCGCCGTCGAGGACGCCCGGCTGCACGGCGGCTGGCTCCAGGCGTGGGGCGAGCCGGGCGGCGGCTCGCAGTTCCGCCTGACCCTGCCGCGCACCGCCGACGAGCCGCTGCGCGGTTCGCCGATCCCGCTGGAGCCCGAGGACTCCCGGGCCAACCGGGCCAGGGCGGCCGCCGAGGGCGCGCAGCGGTCCGGGCCGTCCGGGGAGCCGCCGGCCCGTCCGGACCGGTCCCCGATACCGCCGAGATCCCCGGTGGCCGGCGCGGTGCCGGTGCCGGCCGATCCGACGGCGCTGCCCGGCAACGGGGCCCGGGTCGTGACCCGGCCGGCCGAGCAGGCCGTCGGCGGGGCGACGGGAACAGCAGACGGAGAAGGTGGAGCGGGTGGAACCGGTGGATCGCATGGGCGCTGAGACGGGCCGGTCGCGGCCCCGGTGGTCCCCGTCGCGGAAGCCGGGGACCGGGGCCGGGGGCCCGCGGCGTACGGCGCGCCGGCTCCGGGCGTACGCCCTCGGCGTGGCCGGGCTGCTGCTGGCGGGCTGCGCCTCGATGCCCGACCGCGGGGAGATCCGTCGGGTGGAGGCCTCGCAGGGCGTCGACTCCCAGGTCCGCGTGTTCGGCGTGCCGCCGGCCGACCGAGCCAGCCCGCAGGAGATCGTCGACGGCTTCCTGGAGGCCATGACCAGCGACGACCCGCAGCTGCAGACCGCCCGCAAGTACCTCACCGAGGAGGCGGCCAAGGACTGGAAGCCCGGCTCGGCGGTCACGGTGCTCTCCGCCGGCCTGGACCGGGTCTCGGTGCAGGGCGAGAAGGACCCCGCCTCGCCGCGCTTCCGGGTCACAGGCCGGACGCTGGCGACCGTGGACGAGCGCAGCGCGTACCAGCCGGAGACCAGCGACCGGCGCTACGAGGAGTTCCTCCAGCTCACGCAGGAGAACAAGCAGTGGCGGATCGCGACCCCGCCCAGGAGCCTGGTCCTGAGCGAATCCGACTTCCAGCGCATCTACATGCCGGTCAACAAGTACTACTTCGCGGGCTCCACGCTCGTGGCCGATCCGGTCTACGTGCGCCAGCGCAGCGATCCGGACTCGCGGATGGACCCCACCACCCAGACCGTCAAATCGCTGCTGGCCGGCCCCTCCAAGTGGCTCGGGCCGGTCGTCGCCTCCAGCTTCCCCACCGGTACGGAGCTGCGCGAAGGCACCAAGTCCCTTTCGTACGACGGCCAGAACACGCTGCGCGTCCCGCTGAACGACAAGGCGGACAACGCCGCGGGGCCGCAGTGCCGGAAGATGGCCACCCAACTCCTGTACACGGTCAAGGATCTGACGGGCTCCCGGGTCGACCGCGTCGAACTCGTGCGCGCCGACGGCTCCTCGCTGTGCCAGATCACCGAGGCGGACGCCTCCGCGATCGCCAACCGGCCGCTGTCGCCCGGCCACCAGTACTACGTGGACAGCGAGGACCGGCTCCAGCGGATGAACCTGGACCCCAACCGGGAGGAGCAGCAGGACCCGGTGCCGGTTCCCGGGCCGCTGTCGGGGAACCCGCCGTTCAAGGTCGGCTCCGCGGCCATCTCGTACGACGAGAAGCGCGCGGCGGTCGTCTCCGCGGACGACCACGGGCTGTACGTGGTCAGCCTGACCACCGCCGGAGCGATGCCGGCGCCGCTGCTGACCGCGAAGGGCGTCAAGCCGGCCGGGCTGACCGCGCCGAGCTGGGACGCGGCGGGCGACCTGTGGATCGCGGACCAGGACGCGCAGAACCCGACGCTGTGGCGGCTGCCCGGCGGCAACGCCCCCGCCCAGCGGGTGGAGGTGTCGGGGATGGACGGCGCCCGGATCGCCGGGCTGAAGGTCTCGCCCGACGGGGTGCGGATCGCGCTGCTGCTGCTGGAGCGGGGGAGCCGCAAGAACCTGTACATCGGGCGGATCGAGCGGCCCGAGGGCAAGGCCGACGCATCGGCGGTCTCGGTACGGGAGCTGCGGCCGGCCGCCCCGCAGCTGGCGGACGTGACGGCGATGAGCTGGGCGCCGCGCGGCCGGCTGCTGGTGGTGGGCCGCGAGAGCGGCGGGGTCGTGCAGGCCCGGTACATGCTGGCCGACGGCTCGATGGTCGGCGCCGGGCTGCCCGGGGCGACGGCGCTGGTGGCGGTCGCGGCGAGCGAGGACGAGAAGAAGCCGGTGGTGGCGTCCTCGGGCGAGGACGGGATCGTGTGGCTGCCGCCGGGGGCGCAGTGGCGCACCGTGGCGGCGGGCGGCCGCGTACCGGTCTACCCGGGCTGACCCGCGGCCGCCCCTCACCGCCGTTGTCCACAGGGGTGGCCCCGGCGCGCGCCCGCCGGGCAGGGTGGACGGCATGCGGGAGTGGTGGCGGGCGCCGGGCGGGCCGGCCGGGCTGATCGGCGAGCTGGCCGGGCTGGTGCTGCCGGTGGACTGCGCCGGGTGCGGGGCCGTGGGGTGCGTGCTGTGCGGAGCCTGCCGGTCGGCGCTCAGTGGGGCCGGGGCGGGCCCGGTACGCCTCTCTCCGCGCCCCGCGGGGCTGCCCGCGGTGTATGCCTCCGCCGTGTACGAAGGGGCCGTACGAGCCGTCCTGCTGGCGCACAAGGAGCGCGGCGGGCTCCCGCTGGCCGGAGCCCTCGGCGCGGCCCTGGCGGCGGCGGTCCGGGCGGGCGGTCAGGAAGGCGCGGGCGGGCCCGGGGAGGTGGTCCTGGTCCCGGTTCCCTCCGCGCGGCACCGGGTCCGGGCGCGCGGGCACGATCCCGCGCGCCGGATCGCGCTGGCCGCCTCGGCACGGCTGCGGCGGGCCGGTGTGCCCGCGCGCGTGGCGTCCGTACTGAGGCTGCGGCGCGCGGTGGCCGACCAGGCGGGCCTGGGGGCGCCGGCGCGCCGGGAGAACCTCGCGGGGGCCCTTCAGGCCCGGCCGGGCGCCGGGCGGGTGACGGCGGGGGCGGCCCGGATCGTGGTCGTGGACGACCTCGTGACCACGGGAGCCACGCTGGCGGAGGCCGTACGGGCGCTGCGTGCCGCGGGGATCGGCCCCGTGGGCGGGGCCGCGGTGGTGGCCGCCACGGCGGGTTCCACCGGGGTTCCTCCGTACGTCCGGGAGGCCCGGACGGGCCGGTCGGGGCCGGGCGGATCCGGTCCGCAACTCGTACAGACCAAAAAACTTGTGAATAGATTTGGAACTGGCGGGGAAGGCGCATCGTTGCAGGTAGTAAGAGGGAATAGCCACCTGAACGGAGGTACGTTCCGGTAGCGGGTGCCGACAACCGGCATAGAGGGATATGTTCGGTTGTAAGGAACTGGCGAGCCTTGGGCCCCACGCATCGGATCGCATGTCTTCGAGCGTTCGTACGTTTCGGAAACTTCGTGTCAGAGGCTGTCTCTCGACTCCGAAGTCGGTGGGGTGTAGATCTTGCCGATGGGGGAGGAGGAGGTGAAAGTCGCCAAGTCCGAGGCTTCGGTGTTCACCGGAGTCTGGTGCGAAAGGGAGACGCTTCGCCCCTGGGGCGTGGCTATCCGGGAACGGAGTTCTGCGTGGACATCGTCGTCAAGGGCCGTAAGACCGAGGTGCCCGACCGGTTCCGCAAGCACGTGGCCGAGAAGCTGAATCCGGAGCGGATCCAGAAGCTCGACGCCAAGGTGATCAGCTTGGACGTCGAGGTGTCCAAGGAGCACAACCCGCGCCAGGCCGACCGTTCCGACCGCGTGGAGATCACCCTGCGTTCGCGGGGCCCGGTGATCCGTGCCGAGGCCGCCGCCGCCGACCCGTACGCGGCGCTCGACCTCGCTCAGGACAAGCTGGAGGCCCGGCTGCGCAAGCAGCACGACAAGCGCCACACCCGTCGCGGAAGCGGACGGCTCTCGGCGGCCGAGGTCGCCGACGCGGTTCCGGACGCCGCGACCCTGAACGGCAACGGCGAGCCGGTCAACGGCGAGAAGGCGGACTCGATTCCGACCACCCGGATCGGATCACTGGAAGTGCAGGGCGAAGGCCCGCTCATCGTCCGCGAGAAGACCCACTCGGCCGCACCCATGTCGCTCGACCAGGCCCTGTACGAGATGGAACTGGTCGGCCACGACTTCTATCTGTTCGTCGACTCCGACACCAAGATGCCGAGCGTCGTCTACCGGCGCCACGGCTATGACTACGGCGTGATCCACCTGAACCCGGACGCTTCCGGCTCGGACGAGCTGGACGGCGCGGGCGCGGGCGGTGCGCTCGGCGGCTGATGCCGCGCGATACCGGATGTCCGTGCGGTGCCCCCGCGTTCGCTTCGGCGGGCGCGGGGGCACCCGTATGACGGGGTGGCCGGTTACCGTCGGCCTGTATTCGCCGGCCCCCGAATCGTCGCGCGGGCATGGAATCATGTCGGGCAGTCAGCCGTCGGCCGCTCCCGTCGGATTGACCCAGCAGCTCAGCACATGCGGTGCAGGGGGAGGAACGATGGCGGACAGCTTCGGGCCGGTGCGCGATGACGACGGTGCGGGCTGCCGTGAGGAGGACCGGGCGACAGAGCCGATCCGGGTGCTCGTGGTGGACGACCACGCGCTGTTCCGGCGCGGGCTGGAGATCGTCCTGGCGCAGGAGGAGGACATCCAGGTCGTCGGCGAGGCCGGGGACGGTGCGGAGGCCGTGGACAAGGCCGCGGACCTGCTGCCGGACATCGTTCTGATGGACGTACGGATGCCCAGGCGCGGCGGGATCGAGGCGTGCACCTCGATCAAGGAGGTGGCCCCCTCCGCGAAGATCATCATGCTGACGATCAGCGACGAGGAGGCGGACCTCTACGACGCGATCAAGGCGGGAGCCACCGGGTACCTCCTGAAGGAGATCTCGACGGACGAGGTCGCCACGGCGATCCGGGCGGTGGCCGACGGGCAGTCGCAGATCAGCCCGTCGATGGCGTCGAAGCTCCTGACGGAGTTCAAGTCGATGATCCAGCGGACGGACGAGCGGCGGCTGGTGCCGGCGCCGAGGCTCACGGACCGGGAGCTGGAGGTCCTGAAGCTGGTGGCGACGGGGATGAACAACCGCGACATCGCGAAGGAACTGTTCATCTCCGAGAACACCGTGAAGAACCACGTGCGCAACATCCTGGAGAAGCTGCAGCTGCACTCCCGGATGGAGGCCGTGGTGTACGCGATGCGGGAGAAGATCCTCGAGATCCGCTAGGGCGGGCGGGGCCGGTCCTGGTCAGAGAGCGGCCAGTTCCGCCCTCACCGCCGCCGCTTCGGCCGGGGTCGAGGCGCGGTCGACGCGGATGGCGTCGCAGCCGACCCACTCCGCCGCCTCGCGGAGGGCTTCGGCCATGGGGCGGGCCGCCTTGGGGGTGGTCAGCGAGAGCTGGCGGGCCACCAGGGTGCTGCCCTCGCGGCCCGGGTCGACGCGGCCCTGGAGGTGGCCGCCGGCCAGCAGGGGCATCGCGAAGTAGCCGTGGATCCGCCGGGGCTTGGGGACGTACGCCTCCAGGCGGTGCGTGAACCCGAAGATCCGCTCCGTGCGCGGGCGTTCCCAGACCAGGGAGTCGAAGGGCGAGAGCAGGGTGGTGCGGTGGCGGCCGCGCGGCACGGTGGCCAGGGCCGCCGGGTCGGCCCACGCGGGCTTGCCCCAGCCCTCCACCTCGACGGGGACCAGGCCCGAGTCCTCGACCACCGAGTCGAACTGCGCGTTGCTCAGGCGGTGGTAGTCCGCGATGTCGGAGCGCGTGCCCACGCCCAGGCTCCGGCCGGCCAGGGCCACCAGCCGGCGCATGCACTCGCGGTCGTCGAGGTCGTCGTGGAGCAGCTCGTCCGGGACCGCCCGCTCGGGGAGGTCGTAGACCCGCTTCCAGCCGCGCCGCTCGGTGCAGACGACCTCGCCGATGTCGAGCAGCCACTCCACCGCGATCTTCGTCTCGGACCATTCGAACCACTCGCCGCCGTTCTTGGCGCCGCCCAGCTCGGTGGAGGTGAGCGGTCCTTCGGCGGCCAGGCGGTCCAGGACGGTCTTCGTCGAGCGGTCCTTGTCCTCCAGGACGTGCCAGCGGTGGCCGCGGGCCTTGCGGGCCCGGCGGCGGAAGGCGAAGTGCGGCCACTCCTCGATGGGCAGGATGCAGGCCGCGTGCGACCAGTACTCGAAGGCGTGGTTGTCCGACCAGTACGCGGCTTCGACGGCGGAGCGGCCGACCGCGCCCAGGCGCGCGTACGGGATGAGCTCGTGCGAGCGGGCCAGCACGGAGATCGTGTCCAGCTGGACGGCGCCGAGGTGGCGCAGGACTCCGCGTACGCCGCCCCGCCGGTCGGGCGCCCCGAGGAAGCCCTGCGCGCGCAGGGCGATGCGGCGGGCCTCGTCCGCGGAGAGGGAAACGGCGGGTGCGGGTGCGTGCGCGGCTGTCATGTCACGCACCCTAAGGCGCCCCACTGACAGCGGACACGGCCTCCCGGCCAACGGCGCCGAGCGGCTCAGGCCGGGTCGGAGGGGCCCTCGGGGGCGGGCAGGTACGGGAGGGCGGAGGGCAGGCCGAGGTCCGAGGGGAGCAGCGCGCCCACCCAGGAGTCGCGGATGGTGTCGGCGCGGTGCAGCGAGGCCCGCAGGAGCCCCTCGATGCGGAAGCCGGCCTTCTCGGCGACGGTCCGGGAGCCGGCGTTGCCGGCCTCGGCGCGCCATTCCAGGCGTACGGCGCCCAGGTCGGTGAAGGCCCAGTGGGCGACGGCGGTCACGGCCTCGGTCATGAAGCCCTGCCCGCGGTGTTCCTTGACCGCCCAGAACCCGATCTCGTACGACTTCGTCCCGAAGGACTCGTGCACGTGGACGCCGACGGCCGCGACCAGCGGGCCGCCGGGGCCGAGGCGGACGGCGAAGGAGTAACCGGTGTCGTCGCGCCAGCCGCCGGGGACCAGTTCGCTCACGAAGGCCCGGGCGTGCTCGCGCCCGTACGGGGAGGGGACCATGGTCCAGCGCTGGATGTCGGGGTCCTGGCAGGCGGCGAAGACCTCGTCCTCGTCGGACGGGCCGAAGGGGCGCAGCTGCAGCCGGGCGGTGTTCAGGGTGGTGTGCTCCATGGAGTGATTCTTGTGCTCCGCCGCACCCGGGGCGAACACTTTTCCCTTGTCCCGGCACCTTCCGTGCCCCCCGCACGTTCTCATTTCCGGGCAGTCCCGCCCCGCGGATGGTCCGGACCTCCCGGCGCGACCGCGTCCTCGCTTACGATGGCCGTTGCGGTGGGGCCCACCCTCCGTGCCCGCGCACGAATCCAGTGCCAGGCCCGACCGGCAAGGAGACAAACCTCGGTGTCCGTCTTCAACAAGCTCATGCGTGCAGGCGAAGGCAAGATCCTCAAAAAACTGCACCGCATCGCGGACCAGGTCAACTCCATCGAAGAGGACTTCGTCAACCTCTCCGACGCCGACTTGCGTGCGCTCACGGACGAGTACAAGCAGCGCTTCCAGGACGGCGAGAGCCTGGACGACCTGCTCCCCGAGGCCTTCGCGACCGTCCGCGAGGCCGCCAAGCGCGTCCTCGGCCAGCGTCATTACGACGTGCAGATCATGGGTGGCGCCGCGCTGCACCTCGGCTACGTGGCCGAGATGAAGACCGGTGAGGGCAAGACCCTCGTCGGCACGCTCCCGGCGTACCTGAACGCGCTGTCCGGCAAGGGCGTCCACCTGATCACGGTGAACGACTACCTCGCCGAGCGCGACTCCGAGCTGATGGGCCGGGTGCACAAGTTCCTCGGCCTGGAGGTCGGCTGCATCCTGGCGAACATGTCGCCGGCGCAGCGTCGCGAGCAGTACGCCGCGGACATCACCTACGGCACGAACAACGAGTTCGGCTTCGACTACCTCCGCGACAACATGGCGTGGTCCCAGGACGAGCTCGTCCAGCGCGGCCACAACTTCGCCGTGGTCGACGAGGTCGACTCGATCCTCGTCGACGAGGCCCGTACCCCGCTGATCATCTCCGGCCCGGCCGACCAGGCGACGAAGTGGTACGCGGACTTCGCGAAGCTGGTCACCCGCCTGACCAAGGGCGAGGCCGGCCAGCCGCTCAAGGGCATCGAGGAGACCGGCGACTACGAGGTCGACGAGAAGAAGCGCACCGTCGGCATCCACGAGGCCGGTGTCGCGAAGGTCGAGGACTGGCTCGGCATCGAGAACCTCTACGAGTCGGTGAACACCCCGCTCGTCGGTTACCTGAACAACGCCATCAAGGCGAAGGAACTGTTCAAGGCCGACAAGGACTACGTCGTCATCGACGGCGAAGTCATGATCGTCGACGAGCACACCGGCCGCATCCTCGCCGGCCGCCGCTACAACGAGGGCATGCACCAGGCGATCGAGGCGAAGGAAGGGGTGGACATCAAGGACGAGAACCAGACCCTCGCCACGATCACCCTCCAGAACTTCTTCCGCCTGTACTCGAAGCTGTCGGGCATGACCGGTACGGCCATGACCGAGGCCGCCGAGTTCCACCAGATCTACAAGCTCGGTGTCGTCCCGATCCCGACCAACCGGGACATGGTCCGCAAGGACCAGGCGGACCTGATCTACCGCACCGAGGTCGCGAAGTTCGCCGCCGTCGTCGACGACATCGCGGAGAAGCACGAGAAGGGCCAGCCGATCCTCGTCGGTACGACGTCGGTCGAGAAGTCCGAGTACCTCTCGCAGCAGCTCTCCAAGCGCGGCATCCCGCACGAGGTGCTGAACGCGAAGCAGCACGAGCGCGAGGCCTCGATCGTCGCCCAGGCCGGCCGCCGCGGCGCCGTCACGGTCGCCACGAACATGGCCGGCCGCGGTACCGACATCAAGCTCGGCGGCAACCCGGACGACCTCGCCGAGGCCGAGCTGCGCCAGCGCGGTCTGGACCCGGAGGAGCACATCGAGGAGTGGGCGCACGCCCTTCCCGAGGCGCTCACGCGGGCCGAGGCGGCCGTGAAGGCGGAGTTCGAGGAGGTCAAGGAGCTCGGCGGGCTGTACGTGCTGGGCACCGAGCGCCACGAGTCCCGCCGTATCGACAACCAGCTGCGCGGCCGCTCCGGCCGACAGGGCGACCCGGGCGAGTCCCGCTTCTACCTGTCGCTCGGCGACGACCTGATGCGCCTGTTCAAGGCCCAGATGGTCGAGCGCGTCATGTCGATGGCGAACGTGCCGGACGACGTGCCGATCGAGAACAAGATGGTCACGCGGGCCATCGCGTCGGCCCAGTCGCAGGTCGAGACCCAGAACTTCGAGACGCGCAAGAACGTCCTGAAGTACGACGAGGTCCTGAACAACCAGCGCACGGTCATCTACGCCGAGCGCCGCCGGGTCCTGGAGGGCGAAGACCTCCAGGAGCAGATCCGGCACATGATGGACGACACGATCGACGCGTACATCACGGCCGAGACGGTCGAGGGGTTCGCGGAGGAGTGGGACCTGGACCGGCTGTGGAGCGCCTTCCGGCAGCTCTACCCGATCAAGGTCACGGTCGAGGAGCTCGAGGACGCGGCGGGCGACCGCGCGGGCATCACCGCCGAGTTCATCGCGGAGTCCGTCAAGGACGACATCCACGAGCAGTACGAGGCGCGCGAGGCGACGCTCGGCTCCGACATCATGCGCGAGCTGGAGCGGCGCGTGGTGCTGTCGGTGCTGGACCGCAAGTGGCGTGAGCACCTGTACGAGATGGACTACCTGCAGGAGGGCATCGGCCTGCGGGCGATGGCCCAGAAGGACCCGCTGGTCGAGTACCAGCGCGAGGGCTTCGACATGTTCAACGCCATGCAGGAGGGCATCAAGGAGGAGTCGGTCGGCTACCTGTTCAACCTGGAGGTCCAGGTCGAGCAGCAGGTCGAGGAGGTGCCGGTGCAGGACGCGGCCCCGTCCCTGACCAAGCCGGAGATCCGGGCGAAGGGCCTGGAGGCCCCGCAGCGTCCGGACCGGCTGCACTTCTCCGCGCCGACGGTCGACGGAGAGGGCGGCGTCGTCGAGGGCGACTTCGAGTCGGAGTCCGGTGACGACTCCGGCATGACGCGTGCGGAGCGCCGCAAGGCCGCCAAGGCCGCGGGCGGCCGCCGCCGCAAGAAGTAACCCCCGCTGCTCGCAGCGTTCCCGCCGGGGCCGGACACCACGTGGAGTCCGTAC
>NZ_JBSGXB010000140.1:0-18155 GCF_053609185.1 Streptomyces sp. NPDC054956
GTGCGTACGTCACCCACTGCGGGGTTGACGTCCGCACCGCCGTACGTGTTTTCCGGGCTGCGCCCCGGCCCGTCGGCCGCGGCTGCGGCCGAGCTTCTGGGGCTCCGCCCCGGACTCCGCGCCTCAAACGCCGGCGGGGCCGGATTGGGCGGGGCCGGATTCGCCTGCGGGGCCGGAGCCGGTCGGGTCGGTCCAGATGTCCGGGAGGACCGTGCGGAGGCGGCGGCCGGTGTGGTCCAGTTCCTGGGCCTCCGACTTGCGTACGTGCAGGGCCACCGCCGAGTCCGTGATGCGCAGGCCCGGCAGCCGACGGGTGAGTTCCGCCGTGTAGCGGGAGAGGTCCTCCACCGTGCGGAGCCGGGCGCTGATCATGAAGTTCCAGGGGCCGCTGACGGACATGCACGTTCGGGTCTCGCGCAGTCCCGCCGCCACCGCGGCGCAGTCCGCGAGCTCGTACTCGGAGGCCTCCGCCCACAGCGTCGCCGACACCGGCCAGCCCGACAGTCCCGACGCCAGCGTGCAGCTGTAGCGCAGGCTCTGCCCGGCCTCCAGGCGCGTCAGCCGGCGCCGTACGGTCGACTCGCTCATCGCGAACTCCCGCGCCAGCGAGGCCACGCTGCGCCGCGCGTCCGCGGCCAGCGCCAGCACGAGCGGCCGGTCCTCCTCCTGCAGCGGCGTGACCGTGGGCAGGGCCGGTGTCCCGCCCGCCGCCCGGCGCCGGGTCCGGCCGGTGAGCCGGTCGGTCTGGCCCGGGGTCAGCTGGTCCAGGCGCCAGCGGTCGGGGGCGTAGTGCACCGCCGTCACCATGGAGGTGCGGGTGCCGACCACACCGTCGATGCGCTGCACGCGGGTGGTCAGGTACCGGTACAGCGTGGGCAGGTCCGGGACGGCCACGAACGCCAGCAGGTCACGGCCGCCGGTGGTGTGCTCGACGCCCAGGGTGTGCGCGTCGGACACGAGGTCGTCGCCCACCGAGGGCGAGGTGCCCGCCGTGCACATGACCTCCACCCAGGCCATGGAGGGGATCTGGGCGCCGGTCCGCAGCCCGAGCCCCGTCAGCCACGCCTCGCCGGTCCCGGTGAGCCGCTCCCAGCGGCGTGCCAGGGTGTCCGGGCGCACGCCGAGCACCGGCCCCAGCAGCTCCCAGCTCGCGCGGGGCGCGAGCTGGAGCGCGTGGACGAGCGCCCGGTCCGTGTCGTCGATGGCGGAAATGGCCGAGTTCATACCCTCCCCTGGTGGTTCTCCCGGTCAGTGACGGGACAAGGGGATTATGAGCCGATCATCTGTCTTTGTGCATTCAACTGTTGACGACACGGTTGCGCGCACGTGATCGGACATCGCAGGAGGACGTGTGGGGGAGGCCGGCTCGGGCATGCGCCAGGCGGTGCCCGCCGAGTTGTCCAGTTTCATCGGACGGGAGCGGGAGCTGACCGCCCTCGCCTCGCTGCTCGCCACGCAGCGCCTGGTCACGCTCACCGGACCGGCCGGAATCGGCAAGACCCGGCTCGCCGTGCGCACCGTACGCACGCTGAACGGGCGGGACGGGCTCGACACCGTCTGGGTGGATCTCGCGACCCTGCCCGAACGCCGCTGGGCGGAGCTGGAGGGCGCGCTCGTCGACCGGCTCGCGGGGCGCGAGGCGCTGCTCGTCCTCGACGGCTGCGAGCAGCTCGGGGAGGCCGGTGCGGGGCTCGCGGCCGAACTGCTGCTGCGCCTTCCGGGGCTGCGCATTCTGGCCACCTCGCAGCGCAGGCTGCGGCTGGCCGGGGAGGCGGTGCTCGCCGTACCGCCGCTGTCGGTCCCGGAGGGTGACGTGGCGCCGGATCCCGCCGAGCGGTTCCCCGTGGCGGGCATCGAGGGGTACGCGGCCGTCCGGCTCTTCGAGGAGCGGGCGCGCGGAGCGGACCCCTTCTTCGAGCTGACCGAGCGCAACGCGGCCGCCGTGGGCGCGCTGTGCCGGGCCCTCGACGGGATCCCCGGCGCACTGGAGCTCGCGGCGGGGCGCGCGCACCAGTACGCGCCCGCGCAGGCGCTCCGCAAACTCGGCTCCGACCCGCTGGCCTTCCTCGCGGGCGGCGCCGGCCGCGGCACGAGGGTCGACGCCGAGCGTTCCCTCCGGCTCGCCTCGCCCACCGAGCGGCTGCTCTGGGAGCGGCTGTCCGTCTTCGCCGGCTCCTTCGACCGGGCGGCCGTCGCCGAGGTCTGCGGCTTCGGGGCGCTCACCCCGGACACCGCCGTCGAGGCCCTGCAACGGCTGGCCCCCGGCCTGCTGGCGGACGCCGGACCGGGCCGCTACCGACTGCCCCTGTCCGTACGGGCGTACGCGGGCCGGCTGCTCGCGCACGGTCCCGCCGGGGACGGTCCGACCACGGCCCGGCGCCACCACGAGCGCTGCCGGGTCCTGGCCGAGCGCGCGGCGCAGCTGTGGCGCGCCGGAGCGCAGCGGGAGGCGCGCGCCCTCGCCGTACGGGAACTGCCCGAGCTGCGCGCCGCGATGAACCCGCTCTCCGCCAGCGGGCCGGGCACGGCCCTGGAGATCGCGGTGTCCCTGTGGTTCCTGTGGTCCGCGTGCGGGATGGTCGCGGAGGGGCGGCAGCACCTGGAACGGGCCCTGGCCCTGCACCCGGCGCCCCGGCCCGCCAGGGCGCTGTGGCTCGCGGCGTGGCTCGTCGCCTGCTTCGGCGAGGCGAACGGCGCCGATCCGCTGCTCGTGGAGGCGTGGACCGCGGCCGTGCACGAGGGGGAGGACACCTGCCTGGCCTACCTCGCGCACGTACGGGGCACGATCGCGCTGTGGGAGGAGCGCTTCGAGGACGCCGCCGCGGAGTACCGGGACGGCCTCGAACTCCTGCCGGAACAGCCCGAGTTCGGACCCGGCCGCGAAGCCCTGGCGGCCGCGCACACCATGGCCGTCGCCCACACGGACCCGGCATCGGTCCCGGTCGAGGACGGCCTGCCGGACGCCCCGGCAGACCTGTGGGCCCGCTCCTGGCTGAGCTACGCCCACGCCGTGGTCCAGCGCCGGGAGGGCCACCCGGCGCTGGCCCGCACCGAACTGCTGCGCGCCCTGCGGACCCAGCTCGCGCTCGACGACCGGCTCGGGCAGGCCTTCTCGGTGGAACTCCTCGCCGAACTGGAGGCGGACCAGGGCCGCTACGCCGAAGCCGCCCGCCTCCTGGGTGCCGTCTCCCGAAACCGCCCCCGAGCCGCCTGCACCCCCCGCGCACAGCAGGTCGCCCGCGCCCGCCTCACCCCGGAAGCCTTCCGCACGTCCTACGCCACGGGCGCCCGCACCCCCTTGCGCGCCCTCCTCCCGGAACTGGCGACCTGAGCGGGGTCAGGGGGCGGGCGGGACCCACAGCATGAGGTTGCTCATCAGTTCGGCCTGTTCGATCGCGTCGTCCAGGGCGTTGTGGGTGTGCGGGCGGCGCGAGAGGAGTTCGCGCGGCATGCGGCCCTTCACGGCGGCGCGGAGCGGGACGCGGGCCTTGGTCGCGTAGAGGGTCTTCATGTCCATGCAGCCCGAGTGCCCGAAGGGGCTGTCGCCGCCGAAGCTCATCAAGTACCAGTACAGGAAGGTCCAGTCGAAGGAAGCCGGGTACCCGCACATCACCGGCTGCGCCCCGGCCGAGACCTCCCGCACCCAGGCGCGGAACTCCGCCATCGCCACCGCCGGGTCGGCGCCCTCGCGGACCAGCCGGTCCCGGTCCAGCCCGCTCACGGCGAGCGCCTCCGGCACGTACGCGTCACTGATCGGACGCAACTCCCGGTAGAAGGTGTCGCGTTCCGGATCGGCCGCCGTATACGAAGCCCCGTCCTGCCGACCGGCCACGGAGGCCCCGAAGCTGATCATCGAATAGGGGCCGGGAATGGGTCCGTCGGCCTCGATGTCGACGGAGATGTAGAGACTGGGACGTGCCGCTCGTGCTGCCATGGGCGAGAGCATGCCAGGCGGCTCGCTGCCGATCATCCGAATTCCCCGCGGACCGGAACCCGGAGGGTCCCGGCGCGATGCGTCCGGGACCCTGGGCGGCCGTCCGTGGGAGGCGGCAGCGCCTCGGGGAGGCGCCGCGCCGGTCCGTCCGTTACGGCGCGGGGGTCAGGTACATCCCCGTCTGATCGCCGCCGGCGGTGTTCTTGCAGCCGAACCCGCTGCTCGCCGGCTGCGCCACGACCAGCGCCAGGCAGCGCCCGGCCGCCAGCTGGCCGAAGTAGTTCGGGTGCATGGACTCCTGGATCAGCCCCTGCGTCTCGCTGCTGTCGATCCAGCGCGCCCACTCGCTCGTCTTCGCCGAGGCGGGCACCGCGGTGGTCACCTGCTTGCTCGCCTTCGCGCAGACCTCGCGCCCCTGCATCATGTCCTTCAGGTCCAGGAACTGCACGCCCTTGGCGGCGGCGACCCCCTTGATGCGCCCGGCGATCTGCGGTACGAGCGAGTCGCGCGCCCAGTCGGAGTCCTTGTTCCAGAACGGGCACCCGCCGGTGTTGAGCCTGCTCCAGTCGCTCTGCGTGTACCGGTTCTCGACCCCGCGCGGGATCGGCGACGGGTAGGACTGCAGCACGATCCGGTACGAGGAGTCGGCGTAACCGGCGCCGCGCATGACGGCCCGCACCTCGTCCACGGACTTGCCGACGTCGGCCATCACGGCGTCGATCTTCTGGTCCACGCCCGCCTGCTGGTCGTCGTAGCAGTACGAGTTCCAGAGCACGAAGTCGTACGCGCACTCCTTGATGATGTCGGCGAAGCCGAGGTCGTTCCCGCCGATGGACAGCGCGATGACCTTGACGTTGTTGCTGGCGGCCACGGCGGCGAGCTGATCGGCCTGCGGGGCCTCGCCCTTGAAGGAGACGCCGCCGTTGGAGGCGCGGAACACGTTCTGCGACACCGCCCCGGAGCAGGCCAGGTTGATCGCGACGTCGGCGACGGCCCCGGCGCTCTTCACCTCGGCGGAGTCCGACCGGTGACACCCGCCGGCGGTGGTCCCGTACACCTTGCCGGGGTCGTAGGTGCTGCCGCTGACCCACGCCCGGTCGGTGCCGGTCCGGTTCCCGCTGTTGGTCAGGCTGTTGCCCTTCCAGCGCCCGGCCTCGCCGGAGATGTAGCTGTCGCCCATGGACACCACGGCGGTGGGCCCGCTCCCCGGCCCGGCCACGGCGGTCCCGGCCCCTGCGGCCACCAGCGCCCCGGCGACGAGCGGCAGTGCCATCCCGATCCCGGCCAGTCGTCGCACCCGACGGGCCCGGTCCATGCTGTCGTTGCGGAATCCGATCACTGCGGAACTCCTGCGGTCGGCCATGCGGGAGCCAGGAACAACTCCGGGGCATGGCTGGATAAGTGGGGGTTACCTCCGGCCGGTGGCAATCGGAAAGGTGCCACCCCGCACGTTGTTACCGCTAGGTACAGGCAAGTTACGAACAAGTAACAACCGATCGGTCGTTCGGTCCGTGCGCACATGACACCGCCCCCGGAGCCACTGGCTCCGGGGGCGGTGTCGGGTGTCCGGCTGCTGTGCGTTTCAGCCGGAGGCTGTGGGCTAGCCGATCAGCTGGTCGTACGCCGGGAGGGTGAGGAAGTCGGCGTAGTCCGCGTCCAGGGAGACCTGGAGGAGGAGGTCGTGGGCCTGCTGCCACTTGCCGGAGGTGAAGGCCTCCTCGCCGACCTCGGCGCGGATCGCGGCGAGTTCGGCGGCGGCGACCTCGCGGGCCAGGTCCGCGGTGGCGAGCTTGCCGTTCTCGAAGACCACGCCGGCGTTGATCCACTGCCAGATCTGCGAGCGGGAGATCTCGGCGGTGGCCGCGTCCTCCATCAGGCCGAAGATGCCGACGGCGCCGAGGCCGCGCAGCCAGGCCTCGATGTAGCGGATGCCGACCTGGACCGCGTTGCGCAGGCCCTCGTACGTCGGCTTCGCGTCCAGGGAGTCGATCGCGATGAGCTCGCCCGGGGCCACGTGGACGTCCTCGCGCAGGCGGTCCTTCTGGTTCGGCTTCTCGCCGAGGACCGCGTCGAAGGAGGCCATCGCGATCGGGACCAGGTCGGGGTGGGCGACCCAGGAGCCGTCGAAGCCGTCGCCGGCCTCGCGGTCCTTGTCGGCCTTGACCTTCTCGAAGGCGACCTTGTTGATCTCGGCGTCCTTGCGGGACGGGATGAAGGCCGCCATGCCGCCGATGGCGTGCGCGCCGCGCTTGTGGCAGGTCTTGACCAGCAGCTCGGTGTAGGCGCGCATGAACGGGGCGGTCATCGTCACCGCGTTGCGGTCCGGCAGGACGAACTTCTCGCCGCCGTCACGGAAGTTCTTGACGATGGAGAAGAGGTAGTCCCAGCGGCCCGCGTTCAGGCCGGCCGCGTGGTCGCGCAGCTCGTAGAGGATCTCTTCCATCTCGTACGCGGCGGTGATCGTCTCGATCAGGACGGTCGCGCGGACCGTGCCCTGCGGGATGCCGACGTAGTCCTGGGCGAAGACGAAGATGTCGTTCCAGAGGCGAGCCTCCAGGTGCGACTCCGTCTTCGGCAGGTAGAAGTACGGGCCCTTGCCGAGGTCGATCAGCCGCTTCGCGTTGTGGAAGAAGTACAGGCCGAAGTCGACGAGCGAGCCGGACGCCGGGCCGTCCTCGAAGCGCAGGTGGCGCTCCTCGAGGTGCCAGCCGCGCGGGCGCATCACGACGGTGGCGAGCTCCTCGGCGGGCTTGAGGGCGTACGCCTTGCCGGTGCGGGCGTCGGTGAAGTCGATGCGGCGCTCGTAGGCGTCGATCAGGTTGAGCTGGCCGAGGACGACGTTCTCCCAGGTGGGAGCCGAGGCGTCCTCGAAGTCCGCGAGCCAGACCTTGGCGCCCGAGTTCAGGGCGTTGATGGTCATCTTGCGGTCCGTCGGACCGGTGATCTCCACACGGCGGTCGTTCAGCGCGGCCGGGGCCGGCGCCACCTTCCAGTCGCCCTCGCGGACCTGTGCGGTGTCCGGGAGGAAGTCCAGGGTGGAAGTACGGGCGATCTCGGCGCGGCGCACGGAGCGGCGGGCGAGGAGCTCGGCACGACGGGGGGCGAACCGCCGGTGGAGCTCGGCCACGAACGCGAGAGCCGCATCCGTGAGGACCTCGTCCTGCCGGGGCAGGGGCTCGGCGTCGACGATGGCCAGCGATGACGGCGCTGGTGCGGACATATCTGTCACTCCTTCAGCGGCGGTGCCTGGCGGCCGCGGGGAATGCTCGCGCAAGACGGCACGCAGTGCCGCCGGGTGTGGAGAGTTCCGGGATACGGTCGCGGGCGCCGTCTGGGGGTTCAGGGCGCTTCTGACCAGTGGATAGTAATTTCCTCATGGTGGAAGTTCAATGGTTTGTTGATGTCGAGATTCTCTGAGTCGACAGATTCCGGTTCACGGTGGCCCTCAGTGCCACTGCGGTCACACCCCGCTCAGGCCGGACGCGAGTCCGGCTCAAGCGAGTCGTGCCAGGTCGGGCGGGGTGTCGATGTCGAAGGGCTCCGCGATGTCCCCGCACTCGACCAGCGTGAGCTCATGCGCGTGCGCCGACAAGTGCACCCGCGCGCCCTTGTCGCCGGTGGCCGTCGCCACGATGTCCGGCCAGCGGTCCGCCCCGAAGAGCACCGGGTGTCCGCGCTCGCCGTCGTACGCCGCCGCCACCAGGCTCGTCGTGGAGCGGTAGGCCGCGCGGACCCGGGCCACCGCCTCCGGGCCGATGCCCGGCTGGTCCACCAGTGACACCAGGGCCGCGCCGGCACCCGTACCGGCCAGCGAGGCCAGACCGACCCGCAGGGAGGAGCCCATGCCTTCGGCCCAGTCCGGGTTGTCGGTCACCACGCATCCGCTCAGGTCGGCGCGCTCGCGCACCTCGGCCGCCGACGCGCCGAGCACCACGTGGAGCGGGCGGCAGCCCGCCTCGCGCAGCACCCGTACGGCGTTCTCCACCAGCGGGCGGCCCCGGTAGGGCAGCAGGGCCTTCGGGCGGCCGCCCAGGCGCCGGCCGCCGCCGGCCGCGAGGAGCAGGCCCGCGATCACCGGGGGAGCGCTGTGGTCCGCGGGTGCGTGCTTCCGGTCGGGCTCGTGGTCGTGCTCGTGTCGCTGCTGGTGCCGCTCGGGGTTGCTGTGGGGTGACATGTCACCGATTCTCGCTCGCCGCTCCGCAGACCCCGCAGGAAGCCCCGTACGGCGGCCAGCGCGGCACCGGCCCGCAGGGGATCGGTGATCCGGTCCTCGGCGGCGGCGATCAGTGCTCGTTCGTCACGGTCGGTCAACATCGCGGCATCTCCTTGCCAATCGGGGGCCAATACAGCGAGTCTGGACTCGGATTGGCCTGGCAGGCAGAGCCAATCAGGGGAGGTTGGCATGGCAAACGGGCGAGTGGTCCATACGGCGGACAGGACGATGGGCAGCCGACAGCTGGCGGCCCTGCTCCCGGCGGAGGTGCTGGCCCGCCCCGGCTACCGGGCCCTGGCCGATGCGATCCGCACCCTGATCCTCGACGGCCGGGTGCCCCTGCACGTACGGCTGCCGGCCGAGCGCGAGCTCGCCGAAGCGGTCGGGGCCAGCCGGGCCACCATCACCGGCGCCTACGACCTGCTGCGCGAGAGCGGCTACGTCCGCAGCCGGCGCGGCTCCGGCACCTGGACCGAGCTCCCCGAAGGCCACGGCCCCGTCGGCGCGCACACCCTCGTCGGCGCCGGCGGCTACAGCGCCGACGGCGACCCCGGCATCGACCTCGCCATCGCCGCCATGGGCGCCCCCGAGGGCAGCCTCGCCGACGCGGTGGCCTGGGCCGCGCCCAGGCTCCCGGCGCTCGCCCGCAACCCCGGCTACCACCCCTTCGGCCTGCCCGACCTGCGCACCGCCATCGCCGAGCGGTTCACCCGGCGCGGGCTCGCGACCCGCCCGGAGCAGATCCTCGTCACGGCGGGCGCGCAGCAGGCGTTCGCGCTGGTCGTGAGCCTGCTGTGCCGGCCCGGGGACCGGGTGATGACCGAGAACCCGACCTACGCCAACGCCCTGGACGCATTGCGGCACGCGCGGCTGCGCACCGGGTCGATCTCCGTCTCCGACGCGGGCTGGGACCTGGAGATAGCCGAGTCCACGCTGCGCCAGACCGTGCCCCGGCTCGCGTACGTCATCCCCGACTTCCACAACCCGACCGGTGCGCTGATGCCGCAGGAGCAGCGGGTGCGGCTGCTGGAGGCGACGCGGCGGACCGGGACCTGGCTGGTGGTCGACGAGACCATCGCCGACATCGCGCTCGACGTGCCGGCGCCCGCCCCGACGGCCTCGCTCGGGCCGCGGGGCGGGGCCGACCACGTGGTGACCATCGGGTCGCTGAGCAAGACGCACTGGGGCGGGCTGCGGGTCGGGTGGGTCCGGGCCACCGCCAAGATGATCACGGAGCTGACGGCGGTACGGGTCGCGAGCGACATGACCGGGTCGGTACTGGACCAGCTCGTGGCCCTGCCGCTGCTGGAGGGGCTGGAGCGGTCCCTGCCCGCGCGGCTGCAGCAGCTGCGGGAGCAGCGGGCGGCGCTCGTCGCCTCGCTGGAGCGGCACACGCCGGAGTGGTCCTGGCAGGTGCCGCCGGGCGGGCTCTCGCTCTGGGTGGACCTGGGCGAGCCGGTGAGCTCCGCGCTGGGGGAGCGGGCGGCGGAGGCCGGCGTGCACATCGGGCGCGGGGCCCGCTTCGGGGTGGACCCCGGGACCTTCGAGCACCGGCTGCGGATTCCGTACACCCTGCCGGCGGACCGGCTGGACGAGGGCGTACGCCGGCTGGCGGCGGCCTTCCACGACGGCGTGCCGCTGCCTTCGGCGGTGGAGCGGCCGTACTGGGTGGCGTAGGCGGGGGCACCCCTGCTTGCCGGGCCCCTGAACACCTGGGCCCCTGGGTGCCCCCGGCCGGGCTCGGCGCGTCTCAGGCCGATGTGCGGAAGTAGGCGTTCGAGGAGGGGCGGAACATCAGGAACACGGCCGTGAGGACGGCGCCCACGTGGACGGCCCGGCTGGCGCCGAACACCCAGTCGAGGGCTCCGGCCCGGGAGGCGGCCGCGGAGAGGGAGCCGCCGTCGAGGAGGTAGCCGATCGGCTGGAGCACCATGGAGGCCGTCCCGAGCACGCCGAGGCCGAGGGCGAGGGTGATCCGGGCCCAGCGGGCGCCGGCGCGCATCCGGGTGGAGATGAGGACCGCGGCGGCGAAGACGGAGAGCCGGACGGCGAGGCCGACGCCGATCTCGCCGGCGGAGGCGGTGCCTTCGGTGGTCATGCGGGTGATCGCCAGGACGGTTTCGAAGGCGCCGGCGGCGACTGCGGTGAGCCAGAGGGTGTGGGCGGCACGCGGGTCCCGGGCTTCGCCCGAGCCCCCGGGGCTCCGCCCCGGACCCCGCGCCTCAAACGCCGGCGGGGCTGGAATTGCCCCGGCGGGGCTGGATTGCCGGGGCGGGGCTGGATGGGAGGGCGGCGGGGCTGGAATGGCCACGGTGGGGTTGGATTGGTCTGGTCGGATTGGACTGCCTACGGTGTGCGGATCAGGCGGCGGGTGGCGGCTGCGGCTACTGCTGAGGTGCGGGAGTCGACGCCGAGCTTGGCGTAGATGTGGACCAGGTGGGATTTGACCGTGGCCTGGCTCAGGAAGAGCTGCTTGGAGATCTGCTGGTTCGACAGGCCGTCCGCGACCAGCTGGAGGACCTCCAGTTCCCGCTTGGTCAGGGCCTCCGCGGGCGTGCGCATGCGGTCCATCAGGCGCAGTGCCACCGCCGGGGCCAGCGCCGACTGGCCCGCCGCCGCCGTACGGACCGCCGCCGCGAGTTCCTCCGGCGGGGCGTCCTTGAGGAGGTAGCCCGAGGCGCCGGCCTCCACCGCCGCCAGGATGTCCGCGTCCGTGTCGTACGTGGTGAGGACCAGGACGCGGGGGGCCCCGGGCCGGGACGTGATCAGAGCCGTGGCCGCCGAGCCGTGCATACCGGGGCCGGGGCCGAACTGGAGGTCCATCAGGACCACGTCCACCCCGTCGCGGCCGGCGATCTCCACCGCCTGTTCCGCCGTCGCCGCCTCCGCCACCACGGCGAAGTCCGGCTCGGTGTCCAGGACCGCGCGCAGCCCGGCACGGACCACCGGGTGGTCGTCGGCGAGGAGCAGCCGGATCGTCATGACAGTGCCTCCGCGGGCAAGGGCAGGGTGACGGCCACGGCGGTGCCCTGGCCGGGGGAGGACTCGACCGTGAACAGGCCACCGAGGGTCTCGGCCCGGGAGCGCATCGCGGGCAGGCCGAAGCCGCCCTCGCCCGAGGGGGCGGAGGAGGGGTCGAAGCCCTTGCCGTCGTCGACGATGTCCAGCGTCACGGAGGTGTCCATGAAGGTCAGGGTGATCTCGGCGCGCCCCGCCCCCGCGTGCCGCACCACGTTGGCCAGCGCGGACTGGGCGATCCGCAGCAGCGCCACCTCGTACGGCGTGGGCAGGGGCCGCGGCGTGCCGCTGAGGGAGAACCGGACCCGGGGGCCCGGAGCCCCCGTGCACAGCCGTTCCAGCGCCGCGGGGAGGGACCCGTTCTCCAGGTCCGGGGGCGTGAGGGCCCGTACGAAGCGGCGTGCCTCGGCGAGGTTCTCCTGCGCGGCCTGGCGCGCCTGGGCGATGTGCGCGAGCGCCGCCGCCGTCGGATCCGGGCCCGCCGTCGGGTCCGGAGCCGCCCCCGGGGCCTCGGAGAGCGTCCGCTCCGCCGCCCTCAGCAGCAGCTGGATCGAGGAGAGGCCCTGCGCCAGGGTGTCGTGGATCTCCCGGGCGAGCCGCTCCCGCTCCGCCAGGATTCCCGCGCCCCGCTCGGCCGCCGCCAGCTCGGCCCGGGTGGTGATGAGCTCCTCGATCAGCTCGCGCCGCCGCTCACTCTCCCGGTACAGCGCCTGGTAGCCCAGTACGGTCGCCACCGCCACGGCCCCGCCCAGCAGCGGTCCGAGGAACGCCCCGGGTGTCACCGCGCTGCTGTGCGCGAGGAAGCCGGCGATCGCCGCGCAGGCCGTCACGGCGACGGCCGCCACCCCCCAGCGCAGCCGCAGCAGGTGCAGCTCCAGGAAGTAGAGGGGGAAAGCGATCCACAGGCCGTCGGGGGAGACCACGAGCAGTCCCACCCAGGCCGCGGACAGCCCGGCCAGCCACAGCGCCCCGGCGCGCGCCGACGCGTGCACCACGGGGGCCAGTACGCCGGCGACGTACACGGCGGCCAGCACCGCGCAGGCCGCGACCACCCACCCGGCGCGCGGCGCGGAGTCGGCGACGGCCCGTCCGGCGGCGAGCGCGAGCAGGCCGAAGAGCAGCGCGTGCAGGCACAGGCGCAGGACGCGGGAGACCGGGGTGAGGGCGCGGAGGTCACCGCGCCGCGGGCGGGTGTCCGGTGCGTGCGGCGGGCGGGTGCCCGTGTGCTGCGGGCGGGTGTCCGCGGGCGGTCGCGGTGCGGTCGTGTCGGGAGGAGTCATGGCCTGACCAGCGTAAGTCCGGGTGCGGTGGCCCCGGTCAACCAAAAGTTCGATGTCCGCGTCGGTCCTTCGATACCAGGATCCCTACTGTGGCGCGATGCCTTGTGTCCACGCCGAAGACCAAGGTGGGGAACATGTTCGTCGCATGGAGAGATCTACGGTTCGCCAAGGGCCGCTTCGCCCTCATGGGCTCGGTCGTACTGCTGATCACGCTGTTGGTCGGCCTGCTGTCCGGGCTCACCGCCGGCCTGGCACGGGAGAACATCTCGGCCATCACCGGCCTGCCCGCCACCACCCGCCTCGCCTTCGCCGCTCCGGCCTGGGACCAGAAGGTCTCCTTCACCAACTCCCAGGTGCCGGAGAAGGCCTGGCTGGCCTGGCGGGAGCAGCCGGGGGTGACGTCGGCGCAGCCGCTGGGCATCCGCACCACCAACGCCGTCTCCGGTGAGCGGACCGCCGCCGTGTCCGCCTTCGGCGTGGACCCGGCGGGCTCTCTCGCGCCCCCCGGGAGCGGCCTCGCCCAGGGGCGGGTGGTCCTCACGGAGAAGGCCGCCAAGGAGCTCGGCGGACTCACCGCGGGCGCCAGGATCAAGATCGGCCAGCTGGAGCTGACCGTGGCCGGGATCTCCGGTACCGCGGCCTACAGCCACACCCCGGTCGTGTGGACGGACCTCGAAGACTGGCAGCGCATCGGCAACCCCGGCACCTCCGTCGACACCCTCGCCACCGTCGTCGCCCTGGACGGGAAGGACGACGTGAACTGGGCGGCCGGGGACGCGGCCACCGGGACCAGGGCCCAGACCATCGACGGGGCGCTGAGCGCGATCGGCTCGTACACCTCCGAGAACGGCTCGCTGCAGCTGATGCGGGGGTTCCTCTTCGCCATCTCCGCCCTCGTCATAGGTGCCTTCTTCACCGTGTGGACGATCCAGCGCAGCGGGGACATCGCCGTACTGAAGGCACTGGGTGCCTCCACCCCGTACCTCCTGAAGGACGCCCTCGGGCAGGCCGTGGTGATGCTGGCCCTCGGCACGGGGGCGGGCACCGCGCTCGCCGTCGGCTTCGGCGCCCTGATCAGCGGGGGCGACGTGCCCTTCGTGCTCGACGCGGCCACCGTGCTGGTCCCGGCCGCCATCATGATCGCGCTCGGCGCGCTGGGCGCGGCCCTGTCCATCCGGCGGATCACCGCCGTAGACCCGCTGACCGCTCTCGGGAGTGCCCGATGACCCTGCTCGTTTCCGACGTCACGCTCACCTACCCGGACGGCGACGGCCGGCTCACGGCCCTGGACGCGGTCGGACTGGAGGTGCCGGCCGGCACCCTGACGGCCGTCATCGGGCCCTCCGGCTCCGGCAAGTCCAGCCTGCTCGCCGTCGCCGCCACCCTGGTCACCCCCGATTCGGGGCGGGTCGTCGTCGCGGGGCAGGACACCGCGAAGCTCGGGGCGGCCGAGAAGTCGGCCCTGCGCCGGGAGAAGATCGGCATCGTCTTCCAGCAGCCGAACCTGCTGGCCTCCCTCACCGCCGCCGAGCAGCTCCAGGTCATGGCGCACATCCACGGCCGGCCCGCGCGCGCCCTGCGCCGGCGGGCCCTGGAACTGCTGGACGCGGTGGGGCTGGCCGACAAGGCCGACAAGCGGCCGCACCAGCTCTCCGGGGGCCAGCGCCAGCGGATCAACATCGCCCGCGCGCTGATGAACGAGCCGGCGGTGCTGCTGGTGGACGAGCCGACCAGCGCCCTCGACCACGAGCGCGGTGCCGCGATCCTGGACCTGCTGGTCACCCTCACCCGGGAGCGCTCCACCGCCACCGTGCTGGTCACCCACGACCACACGCACCTGGACCGCATGGACCACACCGCGACGATGGCGGACGGCCGCCTCACGCAGGGCGTCCCGGCGGCCTGACCGGAGGGCGGACCGACAGGCCGGCCCGACGGCCCGCTGCGCCGGCCCTCGCGGCCCGCCAGGGAGTACGGAAGAGCCCGGCACCCCCACTGGGGGCGCCGGGCTCTTTGCGCGGGTCCACCGCCCGGCCGGGGCCTACGCGGGGTTCTGGCTCTGCAGGGCTACCGAGAGCTCGGCCGCGACGCCCTGCAGGATCGGCACGAAGGACTCGGCGACGGCCTCGGTCACCCGGCCGGCCGGGCCGGAGATGGAGATCGCGGCGGCGGTCGGCGAGTTCGGCACGGAGACCGCGAGGCAGCGGACTCCTATTTCCTGCTCGTTGTCGTCGACCGCGTAGCCGGCCTTGCGGACCTGCTCCAGGGCGTCCAGGAAGCCCTCGGGCGTGGTGATGGTCTTCTCGGTCGCGGCCGGCATCCCGGTGCGCGCGAGCAGGGCCCGTACCTCGTCCGCGGGGGTGTAGGCGAGGAGCGCCTTGCCCACGCCGGTGGAGTGCGGCAGCACGCGGCGGCCGACCTCGGTGAACATGCGCATGGAGTGCTTGGACGGCACCTGGGCGACGTAGACGATCTCGTCCCCGTCGAGCAGGGCCATGTTCGCGGTCTCCCCGGTCTCCTCGACCAGACGGGCGAGGTAGGGGCGCGCCCAGGTGCCCAGCAGCCGCGACGCGGACTCGCCGAGGCGGATCAGCCGGGGTCCGAGGGAGTACCGTCGGTTGGGCTGCTGCCGGACGTAGCCGCACGCCACGAGGGTGCGCATGAGGCGATGGATGGTGGGCAGCGGAAGACCGCTGGCGGCGGAGAGCTCACTGAGGCCGACCTCACCCCCTGCGTCGGCCATACGTTCGAGCAGATCGAAGGCGCGCTCAAGGGACTGGACGCCACCGCTGGCGGCGGTGGGCTTGGTGGAGGCGTCGGTGGTGCTGGCGCTGGACGTCGGCACGGCGCGGTCCTTTCGGTGCTGGCAGGCAAGGAAGCAGCCTACCGGTCGGTCGGCGTCGGCCCTAGAGCCGGGGCAATGCCGTCCCCGCCGGTCAGAGGTGGTTTGTCCGGGTGGCGGACATCCTCGGGAAGTTACCCGCCCAGTCCCTGGTGGTGGTAGCTACATTCTGCATAGTGAAATCTTAATTCCATCCTGTGGAAACATCCAATTGCGGTACGCGCGGGTCAGTGGTCCGTCCGGGCACTCTTGACTGGTTCAGGATCGACGGGAAGACTCCGTCAACAGAACGTTGAATTTCGCTCTGTGGAAGTAGATGGGGAGGTTCCGGTGTCCGACCTGGCTGTGGAACTGGTACTGCGCTCGACGCGCGTCATCACCCCCGAGGGGACGCGCGCCGCTTCGGTGGCCGTCGCCGGCGGGAAGATCGCGGCCGTGCTGCCGTACGAGGCCGACGTACCGGCCGGGGCCCGGCTGGAGGACTTCGGCGACGACGTGCTCCTCCCCGGCCTCGTCGACACCCACGTCCACGTGAACGACCCCGGTCGCACGGAGTGGGAAGGCTTCTGGACGGCCACCCGCGCCGCCGCCGCCGGTGGCATCACCACCATCATCGACATGCCGCTCAACTCGCTGCCGCCGACCACCACGACCGCCAACCTGGTGGTCAAGCAGGAGGTAGCGCGGACCAAGGCGCACGTGGACGTCGGCTTCTGGGGCGGCGCGCTGCCCGACAACGTCAAGGACCTGCGCCCGCTGCACGACGCCGGCGTCTTCGGCTTCAAGTGCTTCCTGTCGCCCTCCGGCGTCGACGAGTTCCCCCACCTCGACCAGGAGCAGCTGGCCGCCTCGCTCGCCGAGATCACCGGCTTCGGCGGTCTGCTGATCGTGCACGCCGAGGACCCGCACCACCTGGAGTCCGCGCCGCAGAACCCGGGCCCCAAGTACGCCGACTTCCTGGCCTCCCGCCCGCAGGACGCCGAGAACACCGCGATCCAGAACCTGATCGACCAGGCGAAGCGGCTGAACGGGCGCGTCCACGTACTGCACCTGTCCTCCGCCTCCGCGCTGCCGCTGATCGCCGCCGCCAAGGCCGAGGGCGTGCAGATCACGGTCGAGTCCTGCCCGCACTTCCTCACCCTCACGGCCGAGGAAGTCCCGGACGGCGCCACCGAGTTCAAGTGCTGCCCGCCCATCCGCGAGTCCGCCAACCAGGACGTCCTGTGGGACGCGCTCGCCGACGGCACCATCGACTGCATCGTCTCCGACCACTCGCCCTCCACCGCGGACCTGAAGACCGGCGACTTCGCCACCGCGTGGGGCGGCATCTCCTCCCTCCAGCTGGGCCTCCCGGCGATCTGGACCGAGGCGAAGAAGCGCGGCCGCAGCCTGGAGGAGGTCGTCCGCTGGATGTCCTCCGCCCCGGCCGCCCTCGCCGGCCTGGCGCAGAAGGGCGCGATCGAGGTGGGCCGCGACGCCGACTTCGCCGTCCTGGCCCCCGAAGAAACGTTCACCGTGGACCCGGCCGAACTCCACCACCGCAACCAGGTCACGGCGTACGCGGGCAAGACCCTGCACGGCGTCGTGAAGTCCACCTGGCTGCGCGGTACGCAGATCGCCGACCACGGCACCCCGACCGAGCCCACGGGCCTCCTCCTCGAAAGGCAGAACTGACAGTGGCGATTCCCTCTTTCACCGGTAACGCGAACCCGTACGGAGGCGGCGACCCGTACGCGGACTACCGCACCGCGGACTTCCCGTTCACCCAGTACGCGAACCTCGCCGCCCGTGAGCTGGGCGCTGGTGTCACCTTCGCCAACGACGAGTTCTTCGCCCAGCGCGAGAACCTCCTCATCGCCGAGGCCGCGCACTTCGACCCCGAGCACTTCGGTCACAAGGGCAAGATCATGGACGGCTGGGAGACCCGCCGCCGCCGTGGCGTCTCCGCCACCCAGCCCTGGCCGACGCCCGAGGACCACGACTACGCCCTGGTGCGCCTCGGCGCCCCCGGCGTGATCCGCGGCATCGTCGTCGACACCGCCCACTTCCGCGGCAACATGCCGCAGGCCGTCTCCATCGAGGGCACCAACTGGGAAGGCGCCCTCGCGCCGACCCCGGAGGAGCTCCTGGGCGACGACGTGAAGTGGACCGTACTCGTCCCGCGCACCGCGGTCGGGGGCCACGCGGCCAACGGCTTCGAGGTGACCGCCGAGCAGCGCTTCACGCACCTGCGCGTCAACCAGCACCCGGACGGCGGCATCGCCCGCCTGCGCGTGTACGGCGAGGTCGTCCCGGACCCGAAGTGGCTCGCCACGCTCGGCACGTTCGACGTCGTCGCGCTGGAGAACGGCGGCTCGGTCCAGGACGCGTCCAACCGCTTCTACTCCCCGCCGACCAACACCATCAACCCGGGCCGCTCCCGCAAGATGGACGACGGCTGGGAGACCGCCCGCCGCCGCGACAACGGCAACGACTGGATCCGCTACCAGCTCGTCGCCGAGTCCGAGATCCGCGCCGTCGAGATCGACACCGCGTACCTCAAGGGCAACTCGGCCGGCTGGGCCTCGCTGTCCGTCAAGACCGGCGAGGAGGGCGAGTGGACGGAGTTCCTGCCGCGCACCCGCCTGCAGCCCGACACCAACCACCGCTTCGTGCTCGACGCCCCGGCGGTCGGCACGCACGTCCGCATCGACATCTTCCCGGACGGCGGCTTCTCCCGGCTGCGCCTGTTCGGCTCCCTGACGGAGACCGGCGCCGCCGCGCACGCCGCGCGTCACCAGGAGCTGGGCGGCTGAGGCCACCCCGCTTCCGCTCCACACTGACCGCCCCGGGGGCCGACACCCCCGGGCGCGTTCAACAGTCCGCAGG
>NZ_JBSGXB010000141.1:0-18149 GCF_053609185.1 Streptomyces sp. NPDC054956
GTTCTTGTGCGCCGCCCAGGCGTGCTGGATGACCAGGTCGGCCTTCAGCTCCGTGAGCTGGACCGCGACCGCCGACGGGGCGGTGCCGCCCCGGCCGTTGCGGGAGGCCAGCGCGCCCTTGACGTTGAGGACCGTGCGGACCTCCGGCGTCAGGTGCTCCGAGATCTTCGCGAACTGCTCGTCCGTGAGCTCGTCGAGCTCGATGCCGAGCCCCTCGCACTCCTTGACGCACCCGCCGGCGACCTCGTGCGCCACCCGGAACGGCACGCCCTGCTTGACCAGCCACTCCGCGATGTCGGTGGCGAGCGAGAAGCCGGCCGGGGCCAGCTCCTCCATCCGCTCCCGGTTGACCGTGAGGGTGGCCATCATCCCGGTGAAGGCGGGCAGCAGGACTTCCAGGGTGTCGCAGGAGTCGAAGACCGGCTCCTTGTCTTCCTGGAGGTCGCGGTTGTAGGCCAGGGGAAGGGCCTTCAGGGTGGCCAGCAGACCGGTCAGGTTGCCGATGAGGCGGCCGGACTTGCCGCGCGCCAGCTCGGCGATGTCCGGGTTCTTCTTCTGCGGCATGATCGACGACCCGGTCGAGAAGGCGTCGTGCAGGGTCACGAAGGAGAACTCCTTCGTGTTCCAGATGATGATCTCCTCCGCGATCCGGGACAGGTTGATCCCGATCATCGCGGTGACGAAGGCGAACTCGGCGACGAAGTCCCGCGAGGCGGTGCCGTCGATCGAGTTGCCGACCGAGCCGCGCTCGAAGCCGAGGTCGGCGGCGACCGCCTCCGGGTCCAGGCCCAGCGAGGAGCCGGCCAGGGCCCCCGAGCCGTACGGGGAGACCGCGGTCCGGGTGTCCCACTGGCGCAGCCGCTCCGCGTCCCGGGACAGGGCCTGCACGTGGGCCAGTACGTGGTGGGCGAAGAGCACCGGCTGCGCGTGCTGCAGGTGGGTCCGGCCCGGCATGGCCACGTCCGCGTGCGCCTCGGCGAGGCCGACCAGCGCGTCCTGGAGGTCGGCCACCAGCGCGCCGATGATCCGGGCGTGGTCGCGCAGGTACATCCGGAACAGGGTGGCGATCTGGTCGTTGCGCGACCGGCCTGCGCGCAGCTTGCCGCCGAGGTCGGCGCCGAGCCGCTCCAGCAGGCCCCGCTCCAGGGCGGTGTGGACGTCCTCGTCGGCGATGGTGCCGGTGAAGGAGCCGTTCTCCACGTCGGCCGCGAGCTGGTCCAGGCCCGCGATCATGCGGTCGAGCTCGTCGGCCGTGAGCAGGCCCGCCTTGGCGAGCACGCGGGCGTGGGCCTTGGAGCCCGCGATGTCGTAGGGCGCGAGGCGCCAGTCGAAGTGGACCGACGCGGACAGCTTCGCGAGGGCCTCGGCGGGGCCGTCGGCGAACCGGGCGCCCCAGAGCCGGACGTCACCACCGTTGTTGCTGCTCACAGCTACTGCTCCTCAAGATGCATGGCTTTTCGGATGTGCGTCGGCCTCCCCGCCGCGGAGGTAACGGGGAGGCCGTTTCTACAACGCGCGGGATCAGGAGAGGTCGCGGCGCGCGGCGATCTTCGACGAGAGTCCGAAGATCTCGATGAATCCCTGGGCCTTCGACTGGTCGAAGGTGTCGCCCGAGTCGTAGGTCGCGAGGTTGAAGTCGTAGAGGGACTCGTCCGACTTGCGGCCGGTGACGACGGCGCGGCCGCCGTGCAGGGTCATCCGGACGTCGCCGGTGACGTGCTGGTTGGCCTCGTTGACGAAGCCGTCCAGCGCCCGCTTGAGCGGGGAGAACCACAGGCCGTCGTAGACCAGCTCGCCCCAGCGCTGCTCGACCTGCCGCTTGTAGCGGGCCAGCTCGCGCTCGACGGTGACGTTCTCCAGCTCCTGGTGGGCCGTGATCAGCGCGATCGCGCCGGGGGCCTCGTACACCTCGCGGGACTTGATGCCGACGAGGCGGTCCTCGACGATGTCGATCCGGCCGATGCCCTGGGCTCCGGCGCGCTCGTTGAGCTGCTGGATGGCCTGGAGCACGGTGACCGGCTTGCCGTCGAGGGCGACCGGTACGCCCTCCTTGAAGGAGATGACGACCTCGTCGGCCTCGCGGGGCAGGGCCGGGTTCGAGGTGTACTCGTATATGTCCTCGATCGGCGCGTTCCAGATGTCCTCCAGGAAACCCGTCTCGACGGCGCGTCCGAAGACGTTCTGGTCGATGGAGTACGGGGACTTCTTGCTGGTGGCGATCGGCAGGTCGGCCTTCTCGGCGAAGGCGATGGCCTTGTCGCGGGTCATCGCGTAGTCGCGGACCGGCGCGATGCACGTGAGGTCGGGGCCCAGCGCGGCGATGCCCGCCTCGAAGCGGACCTGGTCGTTGCCCTTGCCGGTGCAGCCGTGGGCGACGACCGAGGCGCCGTGCTTGCGGGCCGCGGCGACCAGGTGCTTGACGATGGCCGGCCGCGACAGGGCGGAGACCAGCGGATAGCGGTCCATGTAGAGGGCGTTGGCCTTGATCGCCGGGAGGCAGTACTCGTCGGCGAACTCGTCCCTGGCGTCCGCGACCTCGGCCTCGACCGCACCGCAGGCGAGGGCCCGCTTGCGGATGACGTCCAGGTCCTCGCCGCCCTGACCGACGTCCACCGCGACGGCGATGACCTCGGCGCCCGTCTCCTCGGCTATCCAGCCGATGGCGACGGAGGTGTCCAGACCGCCTGAATAGGCGAGTACGACGCGCTCGGTCACGGGCTTCTCCTTACAGGTGCGGCCGCCGTTACATCCACAGCGACAGGCATAACTATGCACTGGTCCGTATGTTTCGTCAATCGAGTCCGGTCGTGGCCGCTGACCAGCACGTATATCGGAGGCACCGGCCGCGTGCGGCCGCATACCATCGGCGGACGACTCGGGGAGGGCGTATGGGAGCCGGTGTACGGCGCGACGTGTTGATCGGACGGGGCGCCGCGGTGGACCTGCTGGTGGGGCACAGACCCACACCGGTCACCCGGGTGCTCGCCGACAACGGCCCCGACGCCTGGACGGCCTTCGACGAGGAGGTGCGCCGCATCGGCCGCCGCTCCTACGAGCCCCTGCGCGGCAAGCGGATCGAGGCCCGGCTCTGCGACCCCGACGGGCGGGTCCGCAGGTCCGCCCTCCGCTCGTGGCAGCACCCGCCGCTCGATTTCTTCCTGCTCTCGTTCGTCGACTGGTTCCCGCCGCTGAAGGAGCGCTACCGGCAGGCCCTGGGCCGCGCCAATGCCCGGCACGCGCCGCTCGAACTCGTCCTGATCCGGTGCGCCGACTGGGCACCGCCCGTACGCGGGCGTGCCCGTCGGGTGCTCGCCTGGATCGTGGCCCGGTACCCCGTCGAGGCGCTGATCCAGATCACCCCCCTCGCCCTGCGGCTGGGCGGGCGCGAGCACGGGGCCTGGGCGGTGCGGCAGCTGGAGGCCGCCCTGACCGGCCGGTACTCCCTGCTCGCCGCGTGGTGGCGCCCCGGCCGGCCCTCGACCACGTGGAGCTGGAACTCGCTGACCCCCGCCCAGCGCGCCGACATCCTGGACCGGTTGAGTCGCGGGCGGGACCTGCCCGCCCGGCGGTTCGCCACCCGGCTGATCGTCGAGGCCGGCGGGACCGGCGTACGGGAGCTCGCGCGGCGGGCCGCCCTGCAGCCGGACCCGGTCACCGCGCGGCTGTGGGCCGACGCCGCGCTGCGGGCCATGGCCGCCGACGGCTCGGACGGCGCGGCCGTCGACACCCTGCTCGGCGCCACGGACCCGATGGTCCGCGCCTCCGGGGTCAGCGCCCTGCGCGGGGCCGGGCGGACCTTCGAGGCCGAGCGGTACCTCGCGGACCGCTCCGGTCTCGTACGGGCCTGCGCCCGCCGGGCCGTCTCGCAGGCGGGCGGGGACCCGGCCGGGGACTACCTCGCGCTGCTCACGGGCCCCGGGCCCGTCTCCCCGTACGCGGTGACCGGCTTCTCGGAATGCGCCGAGCACGTGGACGCGCCCCTGCTGCGCGGCCTGCTCGACCACCCCTCCGGCACGGTCCGGGCCGCCGCCGTGGCCGGGCTGCGCCGGCTGGACGACGCCACCGACGACGCGCTCCTGCTCCCCCTGCTGGACGACCCGTCGGCGTCGGTGACCCGCGAGGCCTCGCTGTCCCTGCTCCAGGTGGTGGAGCGGATCGACCACCGCCACCTCTCCGAGCGCATCGACCCCATCCGGCACCTGCACGTGCGCCGGGCCGCCTTCCGGCTGCTGCGCGCCATGGGCGGGATCCACGAACTGCGGGCCGCGGTGACCGTGTCGAAGGACCCCGACCCGTTCCTGCGCGCGAAGGCCCGGGCGATCGTGATCGGCTGGGACTGGCGGTACACCTGGAACAGCGGAGAGGCCGAGCGGACCGAAGTGGCCGAGCTGCTCGCCCGGTCGGAGCACGTGCTCCCCTCCTACGAGATGCAGCGGCACCGCTCCCGCCTCGGTCTCACCGGCTGAAATCCCGTGACCGGGCCTTCGGGGCGGGGGCGATAATCCGGTCATGGGAAAGCTCTACGAACGTATCGACGGCCGTCTGCGCAAATTCATCGAGGAGCAGCCGGTCTTCTTCACCGCCACCGCCCCGCTCGCCGGTGACGGTCACGTCAACCTGTCCCCCAAGGGCCGCGCCGGAACCCTCGTCGTCATCGACGAGCAGACCCTCGCCTACCTGGACTTCGGCGGCAGCGGCGCCGAGACCATCGCCCACGTCCGCGAGAACGGCCGCATCACGCTGATGTGGTGCGCGTTCAGCGGGCCGCCGAACATCGTGCGCATCCACGGCGACGGCGAGGCCGTCTTCCGCGACGACCCCCGCTGGGGCGAGCTGATCGCCCTGTTCGGGGAGGCCGACGGGCCCTCGGCGCGTGCGGTCATCCTCGTCAAGGCCCGCCGGATCGCGGACGTGTGCGGGTACGCCGTCCCCCTCATGGACTACCAGGGCGAGCGCACCCTCCACGCGGAGTACTTCGGCCGCAAGACGGACGAGGAGTTCGCCGAGTACTGCGAGAAGAAGGAGTTCATCGGGGAGAGCCTCGACGGCCTGCCTGCGCTGCCGCTGCCCCTTCCGCCCCGTACCGTCTGACGTGTGCCGCGTACCGCTGTCGCCCTCGCCCTCGCCGTCGCCTCACTGATCGTCACCGGCCCGCCGCCCCAGGGCCCTCACGGCGATCCGCCGCTGCCCGCCCGGCTCGCCGACACCGGCGGCGGCAGTCAGCTGATCACGGCCGTCGCCCCGGCCCCCGGCTCCACGACCGGTCTCCTGACCTGGTGGAACCGGCGGGCGGGACGCTGGTACGAGGAGGGCAGCGCGCCCGCCCGGTTCGGCGCGAACGGCCTGACCGAGGGCGCGACCCGCACCCAGGGCACGAACACCACGCCGGCCGGCCTGTACGCGCTCCCCTACGCCTTCGGCATCGCGCACGCGCCGGCCGGGACGGAGTACCGCTACCGGCGCGTGACCCCCGCCTCCTGGTGGTGCCAGGACAACGCCTCGGGCAGCTACAACCGGTGGGTGGAGCCGCTGCCCGCCGACTGCGCGCCGGGCGAGGCCGAGCACCTGGTCTCGTACACGCAGCAGTACGCGCACGCGCTGGTCATCGCCTTCAACTACGACCGGCCCGTACGGGGCCGGGGCGCGGGCATCTTCCTGCACGTCGACGGCAAGGGCGCCACGGCCGGCTGCGTCTCGGTTCCGGCGGGGGCGATGCGCGCGATCCTGCGCTGGGCGAACCCGCGCAGGCAGCCGCACATCGCGATCGGCACGCGGGAGGGCCGGCTCGCGGTCACCCGGTACTAGGGGGCCTACCGGGTCCGTCACCGGTGTCGCCGTCGCCGTCGGATCCGCCGTCGGGCTCGTCCTCGTCGGCGGCCCGGTAGTGGTAGGCGTCCGTCCACCACTCCTCGTCGAACAAGTCGTCCGGGTCGTAGTCCTCGTCGTCCTCGGCCATGAACGCGTCGACGCCGCGCCACGTGCCGCGGTCGCCGACGCTCGTGAGCACGTGGAGCCGCCGCGTCTCGTCCAGGGCCTCGACGGCGGGATGGCGTTCGTCGCGGAACCGGTCCCCCAGCGGGTCGCCGCACTCCGTGCGGGCGAGGACCGCCTTGCCGGCGTCGTCGGCGTACCAGAGCAGCGCCAGTCCGAGGGCGGTCACCACCGACGCGGCCCATTCCAGGGGGCCGTGCGGGCGGGCCACCACCAGCAGTTCGGCCGCGGCGATCCAGAGGAACACCAGCATGACCACGCCCACGCAGCCGCAGCAGTCCCGCAGCCGCCCCCCGGGGGTCGGCACCGGGCTCGGCAGCTCGGGCAGCAGGGCGGCCCGCTCCCGCCGGTAGGTGGAGCACAGGATCCCGTACTCCTCGTCGACCCGGTCGATCCAGCCGACCGACACCGGCTCGGGATCGTGCCGGCGTACGGCCTCCAGCAGGGCGGCGGGCACCGGGTGGGCGGGGGTCCGGCCGGGGTCTCGGCCCGCCTCCGTGAGGAGTACGGCGCCTTCCCCGTCGATGTCGAGGTAGCCGCCGAGGAGCAGTTCGGCGGCCGCCGCCCCGGACTCCTCGGACTTCAACGCGGCTACGTGGTACGGATCCAGCTCCAGGGCGGCGACCCGGGCGAGGAGCTCGCGCCGGAGCCGGGCCCGGCGCCGCCACCGCAGGCCGATGGCCCCGTACACGGCGAGGGCAACGGCGAACACCGATGCGGCGAGGACGAGTTGGAGCACAACCCGAGGCTACGTCCGCGACCGCCGGACCCGGCAGGGGTTTTCCGGCGGCCCGGACCGGAGGGAGACGCAGCCGAGCGGCCCGGCCCCCGGCCGTTCAGGCCCGGGGCGGAGCCGCGGCGCTCAGCTCTCCTTCTGGGCCAGCCTCAGCAGGTGGTCGGCGAGGGCCTGGCCGCCGGCCGGGTCGCGGCTGATCAGCATCAGGGTGTCGTCGCCCGCGATCGTGCCGAGGATGGCCTGGAGTTCGGCCTGGTCGATCGCCGAGGCGAGGAACTGGGCCGCGCCGGGCGGGGTGCGCAGGACCACGAGGTTCGCGGAGGCCTCCGCCGAGATCAGCAGCTCGCCGGAGAGGCGCCGCATGCGCTCCTCCTTCGCCGACTCGCCCAGCGGTGCCTGCGGGGTGCGGAAGCCGCCCTCGCTGGGCACCGCGTAGATCAGCTCGCCGCCGGTGTTGCGGATCTTCACCGCGCCGAGCTCGTCGAGGTCACGGCTGAGCGTCGCCTGGGTGACGCTCAGCCCGTCGTCGGCGAGCAGCTTGGCCAGCTGGCTCTGGGAGCGGACCGGCTGCCGGTTCAGGATGTCCACGATCCGGCGGTGGCGGGCGGTGCGGGTCTGCGGGACGGACTGGCCGCCCCCGGGCTCCGTCTGGGGGGACCCCCACGACTCGTGCTCCTGCGCCTGACTCATCGTCGTCCCATTCCCCGATTGATCATCCGTCCACGTCCGCGGCGGACTTCGCTGCGTCGAGCACGCCGGGCAGGGCCCGCAGGAACGCGTCCGCCTCGGCCTCGGACAGTACGAACGGAGGCATCAGCCGTACGACGTCGGGGGCGGGCGCGTTGACCAGGAAGCCGGCGTCCTGAGCCGCGCGCTGCACCTGCGGTGCGAGCGGCTCGGTCAGCACGATACCCAGCAGAAGGCCCGCTCCACGGACATGGGAGACGAGCGGGTGTGCGGATCCTTCGATTCCGCTCCGCAGCCGCTCGCCGCGCTCCTTGACCCGGTCGAGGAGGCCTTCGGCGGCGATCGTCTCGATGACGGCGAGGCCGGCGGCGCACGCGACGGGGTTGCCCCCGAAGGTGGTGCCGTGCTGGCCGGGCTGGAGCAGGTCGGCGACGGGGCCGAAGGCGGCCACGGCTCCGATCGGCAGACCGCCGCCGAGGCCCTTCGCGAGTGTGACGAGGTCGGGCTCGACGCCGTCGTGGGCCTGGTGTTCGAACCACTGGCCGCAGCGGCCGATGCCGGTCTGCACCTCGTCGAGGACGAGCAGGGTGCCGGTGGCCCGGGTGATCTCGCGGGCGGCCGTCAGATAGCCGGCCGGCGGTACGACCACGCCGTTCTCGCCCTGGATCGGCTCGATGATCACGAGCGCGGTCTCTTCGGTGACGGCGGCCCGCAGGGCCTCCACGTCGCCGTACGGGACGTGCGTGACATCGCCGGGCAGCGGCAGGAAGGGGCCCTGCTTCTTGGGCTGGCCGGTGAGCGCGAGGGCACCCATGGTGCGGCCGTGGAAGCCGCCGTCGGTGGCGACCATGTGGGTCCGCCCGGTCAGCCGGCCGATCTTGAAGGCGGCTTCGACGGCCTCGGCGCCGGAGTTGCAGAAGAAAACCTTGCCCGGGCGGCCGAAGAGCTGGAGCAGCCGTTCTCCGAGCGCGAGGACCGGCTCGGAGGCGTAGAGGTTGGAGACGTGGCCGAGGGTGGAGACCTGGGCCGTCACGGCCTCGACGACCGCCGGGTGGGCGTGACCGAGGGCGTTGACCGCGATGCCGCCGACGAAGTCGGTGTACTGCTTGCCGTCCGCGTCCCAGACCTGGGCCCCGGAGCCTCGTACGAGGGCCAGCGCGGGGGTCCCGTAATTGTTGGTCAGCGCGTCCTGCCAGCGGGCGGCGTAGTGCTGGTTGCTGGTGGCCTGGTTGCCGGTCATACGGGTTCCCCTCCCTGTGCGTCGGGCACGACCATCGTGCCGATTCCCTCGTCCGTGAAGATCTCCAGCAGGATCGAGTGCTGGACCCGCCCGTCGATCACCCTGGCGGTGGTGACCCCGTTGCGGACGGCGTGCAGGCAGCCCTCCATCTTGGGGACCATGCCGCTGGACAGCTCGGGCAGCAGCTTCTCCAGCTCGCTGACGGTGAGCCTGCTGATCACCTCGTCGCTGTTGGGCCAGTCCGCGTAGAGGCCCTCCACGTCGGTGAGGACCATCAGCGTCTCGGCGCCGAGCGCGGCCGCGAGGGCCGCGGCGGCCGTGTCGGCGTTCACGTTGTACACGTGGTGGTCGTCGGCACTGCGCGCGATGGAGGAGATGACCGGGATCCGGCCGTCCGCCAGCAGCGCCTCGATCGCGCCCGTGTCGATGGCGGTGATCTCGCCGACCCGCCCGATGTCGACGAGCTCGCCGTCGATCTCCGGGCTGTGCTTGGCCGCGGTGATGGTGTGGGCGTCCTCGCCGGTCATGCCGACGGCGAGCGGCCCGTGCTGGTTGAGCAGCCCGACCAGTTCGCGCTGGACCCGGCCCGCCAGGACCATCCGTACGACGTCCATGGCCTCCGGGGTGGTGACCCGCAGGCCCGCCTTGAACTCGCTGACCAGGCCTTCCTTGTCCAGCTGGGCGTTGATCTGCGGGCCGCCGCCGTGCACGACGACGGGCTTGAGGCCGGCCTGGCGCAGGAAGGCCACGTCCTGGGCGAAGGCCGCCTTGAGGTCCTCGTCGATCATGGCGTTGCCGCCGAACTTGATGACGATGATCTTGCCGTTGTGGCGGGTCAGCCAGGGCAGGGCCTCGATGAGGATCTGGGCCTTGGGCAGCGCGGTGTGCTTGCGTGCGGTGCTCATGAGGAGTACGCGCTGTTCTCGTGGACGTACTCGGCCGTCAGGTCGTTGGCCCAGATGACTGCGGACTCGGAGCCGGTGGCCAGGTCGGCGGTGATGCGGACCTCCCGGTCCTTCATGCTCACCAGGTCGCGGTCCTCGCCGACCGAGCCGTTCTTGCAGACCCAGACGCCGTTGATGGCGACGTTCAGCCGGTCCGGGTCGAAGGCGGCCTTCGTGGTGCCGATCGCGGAGAGCACCCGGCCCCAGTTCGGGTCCTCGCCGTGGATGGCGCACTTGAGCAGGTTGTTGCGGGCGATGGACCGGCCGACCTCGACCGCGTCGTCCTCGCTGGCCGCACCGACGACCTCGATGCGGATGTCCTTGCTGGCGCCCTCGGCGTCGCCGATCAGCTGGCGGGCCAGGTCGTCGCAGACCGTGCGCACGGCCTCCGCGAACGCCTCGTACGCCGGCACCTGGCCGGACGCGCCCGAGGCGAGCAGCAGCACCGTGTCGTTGGTGGACATGCAGCCGTCGGAGTCGACCCGGTCGAAGGTGGTGCGGGTGGCGGAGCGCAGCGCCTTGTCGAGGGTGGCGCTGTCCAGGTCGGCGTCGGTGGTGAGGACGACGAGCATGGTGGCCAGGCCCGGGGCGAGCATGCCCGCGCCCTTGGCCATGCCGCCGACGGTCCAGCCGTCCCGCGAGACCGTGGCGGTCTTGTGCACCGTGTCGGTGGTCTTGATGGCGACTGCGGCCGCCTCGCCGCCGTCGGCGGAGAGCGCGGCGGCGGCGGTCTCGATGCCGGGCAGCAGCTTGTCCATGGGGAGCAGGACGCCGATCAGACCGGTGGACGCGACGGCGACCTCACCGGCGTTGACTCCGTTGCCAAGGGTCTCGGCGACCTTCTCGGCGGTGGCGTGCGTGTCCTGGAAGCCCTTGGGGCCGGTGCACGCGTTGGCGCCGCCGGAGTTGAGGACGACCGCGCTGACGGTGCCGCCGCGCAGGACCTGCTCCGACCAGTGGACGGGCGCGGCCTTGACGCGGTTGGAGGTGAAGACGCCCGCTGCGGCCAGACGCGGCCCCTCGTTGACCACGAGGGCCAGGTCCGGGTTGCCGTTTGCCTTGATCCCGGCGGCGATGCCCGCCGCCGTGAACCCCTGTGCTGCCGTGACACTCACGGTGCGACTCCGATCGTGGAAAGACCCAGGCTCTCGTGGAGACCGAGGGCGATGTTCATGCTCTGGACCGCACCACCGGCGGTGCCCTTGGTGAGGTTGTCGATGGCGCTGATCGCGATGATCCGCTGCGCGGCCTCGTCGTACGCGACCTGCACCTGAACGGCGTTGGAACCGTAGACGGACGCCGTCGCCGGCCACTGGCCCTCGGGCAGCAGGTGCACGAAGGGCTCGTCCGCGTACGCCTTCTCGTACGCGGAGCGGACCGCGTCGGCGGTGGTGCCGGGCAGCGCCTTGGCGCTGCAGGTGGCGAGGATGCCGCGGGGCATGGGCGCCAGGGTCGGCGTGAAGGAGACCGAGACCCGCTCCCCGGCGAGGGGGCTGAGGTTCTGCACCATCTCGGGCGTGTGGCGGTGGCCGCCGCCGACCCCGTACGGGCTCATCGAGCCCATGACCTCGGAGCCCAGCAGGTTCGGCTTGAGGGCCTTGCCGGCGCCCGAGGTGCCGGAGGCGGCGACGATCACGGCCTCGGGCTCGGCGAGCCGCGCGGCGTAGGCCGGGAAGAGCGCGAGGGAGACGGCGGTCGGGTAGCACCCGGGCACGGCGATCCGCTTGGAGCCGGCCAGCGCGGCGCGGGCTCCGGGCAGCTCGGGGAGCCCGTAGGGCCAGGTCCCGGCGTGCGGGGCTCCGTAGAACTTGTCCCAGTCGGCGGAGGACTGGAGCCGGTGGTCGGCGCCCATGTCGACGACGAGGACGTCCTCGCCGAGCTGGGCCGCGACGGCGGCGGACTGTCCGTGCGGCAGGGCCAGGAAGACCACATCGTGGCCGACGAGCACCTCGGGCGTGGTCGCCTCCAGGGTGCGTCCGGCGAGCGGCACCAGGTGCGGCTGGAGCGGGCCGAGCAGTTGCCCGGCGTTGGAGTGCCCGGTCAGCGCGCCGATCTCGACCTCGGGGTGGGACAGCAGCAGGCGCAGCACTTCCCCGCCCGCATACCCACTCGCACCGGCCACCGCTACACGTACCACCATCGGACCCTCCTCCTCGATGGCATGATTATACGTAGCTACGCACGTTTATGCAAAGCCTCCATCCGGCCACTCGGGCACACCTCTCACCTTCCACTGAAGCACTTCGGGCGGCCCCCGGCGGCGCGGGTGCCGGAGGGGGCGGCCGTCGCCGCCCAGCTGCCGCTGCTGCTGCCGCTGCTCGACGCCGCCGATCCCGGGACCCGGCGGGCCGTCGGGCACAGCGGGGAGGCCGGAGCGGTCCTGCCCGTACTGCGGGAGCGCTGGGAGGCCGAGGGGGACCCGGTGGTCGAGGAGCTCCTGCTCCGCGACACCGAAGCGGACCGTGCGGGAGTCGGCGTCCTCCTCGACGCGGCGCTGGCGGACACGCGGGCCGGCGTACGGGCCGAGGCCGTGTGGGCGGCCGAGGAGGACGACCTCGCCGACCGGGCGCTGGCCGCGCTGGCGCTCGGCGCGCCCGCCGAGGCGGCTGGCCGTGCTCGCCGAGGCGGGCCACGGGAGCGCCGCCGGAACGTGCGACGGGTGCTGCGACAACGAGCTCCGGCAGCTGACCGGACTGCTGGCCGGCTGGGAGGCACGCGCGGCCGGGGCCCTGCCAGAGCTGTACGCCGTACTCCCCCACCACCCGGCACAGTCCGCCGGGGCGATAGCGGCCGTCTGCCCGCCCGCGGAGCGGGAGCATGCGGCCGCCCGGCTGCGCACGGAGTCGCTCGCCGCGGGAACGGACGGCATGAGGGCCGGCTCCGGCCCTGCGCGCGGCCCCGGGTGGGCCGGTCCTTGACACGGAGACCGCGCTCGCCACCGCCCTGTGGCAGGTGACGGGTGACGCGGCGGAGGCGGTCGGGGTGCTCGACTCGGTGTTCGTGCGGGCGGCCGCGAGCCCGTGGTCTCGGTGGAGTTCCGTACGGGCGGCCCGCGCGGCCGCACTCCTGGGGGAGGCCGGGCGGGCGCTGGCACCTCACCCGGAGCCGATGCTCGACGACCCCGAGCAGGCTCCGGCCGCCGCGCTCGCGCTGGTGGCGGTGGCGGAGCCGGACTCCCTGGACGGGCCGGCGCCGGCGGCGGCCGTACTGCGCTACGCCGAGCCGGAGGGGGACGCGGAAGGGGCCTGCGAGGCCCTGGCGGCGCTGGGGGCCGCGGGCGATGACGCCGGACAACACCCGCCGGCTCGCCGCCCTGGCGGAAGGGGACCTGCGGGTGATCCGGTCGGGCGTCGAGGGGCGGATCATCCGGGCCGACGAGGCACTGCGCGCGAGGTCGCGCGAGCTGATCGCGGATCCGGCCTGGGCCGGGGGGAGGGCGAGGACACGGGCTCCGGCCTCCGGAAGGGCCTCGCCGCGCCGGACCGGGCGGCGGGCCCCGAGGGTCAGGAGCGGGCCCGCTTCTCGGCCTTTTCCGCCTGCATCTGCTTGATGCGGACCGTTTCCTTGCGGACCTCGGCCTGGGTGGAGCGTTCCTTCGCGAGCCACTCGGGCATTTCCTGCTTCAGGGCCTCGATCTGCTCGGTGGTGAGCGCCTCGGTGATACCGCCGCGCGCCAGGCCCGAGATGGAGATGCCGAGCTTCGCCGCCACCACCGGACGGGGGTGCGGGCCGTTGGCTCGCAGGTCCTGCAGCCACTGGGGCGGCTCGGCCTGGAGGGTGGCCAGCTCGGTGCGCGAGACGACACCCTCCTGGAACTCTGCGGGGGTGGCCTCGAGGTACACACCCAGCTTCTTCGCCGCGGTTGCGGGCTTCATGGTCTGGGCGGTCTGGTGCGACGTCATGGGGTCAAGGGTATCGAGCGTGTGCGCCACCTCCGACCACGGCCGGTAATCTGGCCGGGTGACAGACTCCGAGACGCCCCCGTCGTTCCAGCTCGCGTACGTCCCCGGGGTGACTCCCACCAAGTGGGTCCGGATCTGGAAGGAACGCCTGCCCGACGTCCCGCTGACCCTCGTTCCGGTCACCCCCGCGGAGGCTCCCGCGCTGCTGCGCGCCAAGGGCGCCGACGCCGGATTCGTCCGCCTGCCGATCGACCGGACGGACCTCAGCGCCATCCCGCTCTACACCGAGACCACGGTCGTGGTGATCCCGAAGGACCACCTCGCGGCGGCGCTGGAGGAACTGTCGGCGGCGGACCTGGCCGACGAGATCGTGCTCCACCCGCTCGACGACACCCTCGACTGGGAGCAGCTCCCGGGCAAGCCCGCGCGGGAGCGGCCCGAGACGACGGCCGACGCGATCGAGCTGGTGGCGGCGGGCATCGGGGTCCTGGTCGTACCGCAGTCGCTCGCGCGCCTGCACCACCGCAAGGACCTCACGTACCGGACGCTGCTGGACGCGCCGGAGTCGCGCGTCGCGCTCTCGTGGCCCGAGGCGGACGAAACTCCCGACCTGGTCGAGGAGTTCATCGGCATCGTGCGCGGCCGGACGGTCAACAGCTCGCGCGGCCGGGGCCGGACCCAGCCCGAGCCCGAGCAGAAGAAGGACAAGGCGAAGGCGAAGCCCCAGCGCAAGCCGGCTCCCCGCGGGGGCGGCAAGCCGACCGCGAAGAACCCGCGCGCCGGTGCCCCCAAGGGCGGCAAGGCCGTGGCCAAGTCCACCGGCAAGCGCGGCAAGCCCCGCGGCCGTTAGGTCCTGCCCGACGTCGGGATCATCGGCCTGAGGTCAAGGGCCTGAGGTCATGGGCCTGAGGTCATTGCCCGGGGTCAGTCCGTGAGCATGGCCACCGCCATGCAGCCGAAGAGGAGTGCCGCCACCGTCGCCAGCAGGGTCGCGAGCCCCGTCAGGAACGAGGCGGTGACCCGGCGGCGGCGCGGGTCGGCGAAGGCCGCGAGCGGCAGGAGCAGGGCCGAGGGCAGGAAGATGTAGAGGCCGAGGTAGAGCCCGAGGACGCCGACCACCAGCAGGGCGGTTCCGGCCACCACGCAGGCCGCCGCGAACCTCCGACCGCTCTCGCGGCAGGCCAGCGGGAGCGCGGCCAGCAGCGCGACGCCGAGGAAGACCGGGAGTTCCATGCCTTCCCGGAGCATCAGGAGTCCGGGCGCCGCCGGCAGCAGGGCCGCGGTCAGCGCGACCTTGTGCCACGGGTGCACGGCCGCCGCGGCCCGCGTTGCCTCGATGTGCGCCATGGCCGTCCCCTGACCTTCGAACCCCACCCTGTTGAACGCGTTCAACCTAGCGGTATTCGCACTCACGAGCAGCGCCGGGCGGGCATTGCGTCCGTCACACGCCCGTCCCTATAGTCACTTCGTATTCATTACGTCACATTCGGTGACCGAAGAGGTGGGGGCAAGGGTGTCGTTACGCATCGCCAGGGGACTCGCCGCACTGGCCGCGCTGGCCGCCGGGGCGGCCGTCGCCCTGGGCGCGGGGGCGGCCACCGCCACCGCCGCCGAGGGCTCGTGCGCGGGCGGCGCCACCGTGCGGCTGCCCAGGGCGCAGGACCAGCGGTTCTACGTGCAGTGCGGGGGCGGGGTCGCCACCGTGACCGCCTGCCCCACCGGGCAGGTCTACGCCCCCGCGCTCCAGGTGTGCGACGACCCCGAGCGGGTGCGGCCCGCCGTGGCCACCGTCGCGACGGCCGGCCCGGCGAAGCTGAACGGGCTGCTCTTCGGCGTCCGCAACCTCAGCACCACCGTGCGGATCGCGGACGCCCCGGCCGGGCTGGACGGCGTACCGGTCACCTTCACCACCCTCGGCGGCCGGATCCTGTGCACGGCCGTCACCGACCAGTTCGGCGCCGCCCGCTGCGACACCCCGGCCCGGCTGACGATCCCGCTGGACGAGATCCTGCGCGGCTACCGGGCCAACTACGCCGGGATCGGCGGGATCTACCTCCCCGCCTCGGCGACCGCCCCGGTCTCGCTCCTCTGACGGGACGGCGGCCGCCCCGCTCCCGGCCGCCCGTCAGACCAGCGGGTGCCGGACCCAGACGTTCGGCTCCACGTACACCGCGAAGCCCTGTTCCGGCTCGCAGTGGACCGGGGACAGGGCGCCGGGCACGAGGACCGGGCCCGCCGCGTCGAAGGGCAGGCCGGTCCACGCGCGCCACTGCGCGAGCGAGCCGGTGATCGTCATGGACAGCGGGGCCACCGAGTCGATGACGGCGCCCGCGCGCACGTGGACCCGTAGCCACGGGTCGTACGGCAGACCGTCCTCGCGGGTGCGGTACGCGTACTCGTGGATCGAGGTCTCCGGCTCGGCCGGCTTCCCGCTGGGCCGGACCGGGGCCACGACCTCGGCGAAACCGCGCGCGCGGGCGTTCTCCCGCATGGCGGCGAGCATGTGCCCCGAGAGCCCCTCGCCCTGCCGGTCCGGCCGGATGCTGATCTCTATGGCGCTGACCGTGTCGGGTGCCACCCCGCGCCGCAGGTCGGAGAAGGCCCACATCAGGACCTGGTCCCAGCCCTGCGCGGGCAACTGGCCGTCCCGGCCCGCCGCGTGGAGGGCGAACGGCACGCTGAAGGCCTTGGCGACGAGCTCGCCGGTGGCCTCGTCGGTCGCGACGAAGACGTACTCCGGGAGTTCCGCGACCATGCGCGGGTACAGCATCCAGGCGATCGAGTCCTGCGTGGCGAACTCGGGCCAGGAATCCTTCATGACCCAGAGGTCGTCGGTCAGTTCGGGCCGCTCCGCGAGCGTGGTGATCCGTATGCCGCCACCGGCGCCGGCAGCGCCGCCCGGGCTGCTCGGGCCGTTCGGGTCGTTCGAGTCGTTCGAGTCGTTCGAGTTGTCCGTCGCGTTCATACGCGCAGGTTAGACGGGGTCCGGGAACCCCTCAACGGGGTTTACACCGGCGCCTGGAGGGAGAGGTGCCAGCGCCTCGGCCGGCCCGCCAGAGTGACCGTGGACAGCGGGCGGACGTCCACGTTCCAGTAGGTCAGCGGAGGCGCGTTCAGCGCGTACACGAGCGCCGCGCGGACCACCGAGGGCTCCGCCACGGCCACGATCGCTCCCCCGTCGTCCGCCGGTCTGGTGTCCAGCCAGGCACCGATCCGGGCGATGAAGGCGAGCAGGGACTCCCCGCCGTGCGGCGCGGCGCACGGGTCGGCGAGCCAGAGGTCCACCGCCGCCGGATCGTGGGCCGCCACCTCCGCCAGGGTCAGCCCGCGCCAGCGGCCCATGTCGCATTCCCGCAGCGCGGGCTGGGCCATCGGCGCGTAGCCGAGGGCGGCTCCCGTGGCCCGGCTGCGCGAGGTCGGCGAACAGTAGCGGAGCTCGGCCGAGCCCAGGGGTACGAGCCCGCGCGCGGCGGATTCCACCGCGCGCCAGCCGTCCACGTCGATGGGGCGGTCGTCGTCGAAGCGCTCGGCGAGCAGCGAGGTACTACGGGCTGCTGCGACTAGCGAAACCCGAACATGCATGCGGTGATGGTGAGCCGCGTGCCGCACGGGGTCAAGCGTCTGAACGAAGCCGGCCTTCCGCCCCGGTCGCGGGCGTGCCCGCCGGAGAGGACCGGAGCCTGCGGACGGCCTCGGTGAGCTCGCCCGCGCCGCTGACCCCGGCGAAGCTCAGCCGGACGAACGGACCGGGCGGTTCCGCGCAGAAGTAGGGGCGTCCGGGCGCGACCGCGACCCCGGCGCGCAGGGCGGCCGCCACGAAGGCGGTGTCGTCCACGCCCCCGCCGGGCCGCGCCCACAACTGGTACCCGCCGCGGGGCAGTTGCGGCACCTCCAGTGAGGGCAGCTCCCGGCGCAGCGCGCCCGCGAGGACGTCGCGCCGGTGGCGGAGCTCGGCGGCGACGGCCTTCAGGTGGCGCGGCCAGGCCGGTGCGCCGACCAGCTCCAGGGCCGCTTCCTGCAGTGGCCGGGGCACGAAGAAGCTGTCCACGACCTGGATGGCGCGCAGTCGGTCCAGGACCGGCCCGCGGGCGGCCAGCGCGCCCACCCGCAGGCTGGGCGAGGTCACCTTGGTCAGCGACCGGACGTGCACGACCACCCCGTCGGTGTCCTCGGCGGCGAGCGTCGCGGGCAGCGGGCCGGCGTCCTCGTGCGCCAGGGACCGCGCGTAGTCGTCCTCCACCACGAACGCCCCGGCGGCGCGCGCGATGCGCAGCACCTCGCTCCGCCGCGCGTCCGCCAGCACGGCCCCGGTCGGGTTCTGGAACAGCGGCTGGCATACGAAGACCCGGGCGCCGGTCGCTTCGAAGGCCTCGGCCAGCAGCTCCGGCCGGACCCCGTCCGCGTCCACCGGGACGGGCACGGGCCGGCATCCGGAGGCGCGGGCGATGGCCAGCAGCCCGGGGTAGGTCGGGGATTCGACGAGGATCGGCGCCCCCGGAGGGGCGAGCGCCCGCAGGGCGGTGGTGAGCGCGCTCTGGCCGCCGGCGGTGACCAGGACGTCCGCGGCCGCGACCGCCCCGCCGATCTCCCGGGCGAACCAGTCCCGCAGCTCCGGCAGCCCCTCGACGGGCGGCCGCCCCCACACTCCG
>NZ_JBSGXB010000142.1:0-17963 GCF_053609185.1 Streptomyces sp. NPDC054956
GGCACGGCACCCGCCGGCGCGGCCTGTGCGGGCACGGCGGCGGCAGCGGCCGGTGCGGCGCCGGCCGGGGCCTCTGCGGGGGCGGCGCCCACGGCACCGAGGGTTTCGAGGATGCCCTCCGCGTACTTGGCCAGCTTCGCCTCGCCGACACCGCTGATCGTGCCCAGCTCGGCGACGGTGGCGGGCACCTGCGTCGCGATCTCCCGCAGCGTCGCGTCGTGGAAGACGACGTACGCCGGGACCCCCTGCTCCTTCGCCGTCGCGCCGCGCCAGGCGCGCAGGGCCTCGAAGACCGGCACGGCGGCCGCCGGCAGGTCCACCGGCACCCGTCCGCCCTTCCCGGAGCGCGAGCCGCCGGACTCCTTGCGGGAAGCGGCCGCCGGGGCCGTCTCCTTGCGCAGGTGGACGCTCCGCCGGCCGCCGAGCACCTCTCCGCTGGCCTCCGTGAGCACCAGCGTCCCGTAGTCGCCCTCGACCGCCAGCAGCCCGAGTGCCAGCAGCTGCCGTACGACGCCGCGCCATTCGGCGGTGCTCAGGTCCGTCCCGATCCCGAACACCGACAGCCCGTCGTGGTCGAACTGGATGACCTTGGCCGTCTTCTTGCCCTGGAGGATGTCGACGATCTGGCCGGCACCGAACTTCTGCCGCCGCTCCTTGGCCAGCCGCCACACCGTGGACAGCAGCTTCTGCGCGGCGACCGTGCCGTCCCAGGACTCGGCCGGCGTCAGGCAGGTGTCGCAGTTCCCGCAGTCCGGGGCACCCGTCTGCCCGAAGTACGCCAGCAGCCGCACCCGGCGGCAGCCGACCGTCTCGCACAGCGCGAGCATCGCCTCGAGGTGCCCGGCCAGCGCGCGGCGGTGGGCGTCGTCGCCCTCGGAGCCCTCGATCATCTTGCGCTGCTGGACCACGTCCTGGAGGCCGTAGGCCAGCCACGCCGTGGCCGGCTCCCCGTCGCGGCCGGCGCGGCCGGTCTCCTGGTAGTAGCCCTCGACCGACTTCGGCAGGTCCAGGTGGGCCACGAAGCGCACGTCGGGCTTGTCGATGCCCATGCCGAACGCGATCGTGGCCACCACCACGACCCCGTCCTCCCGCAGGAACTTCGACTGGTTCGCGGCGCGCGTCCGGGAGTCCATGCCCGCGTGGTACGGCACGGCGTCGATGCCCTGCTCGACCAGGGCGGCCGCCGTCTTCTCCACCGATGCGCGCGAGAGGCAGTAGACGACCCCGGCGTCCCCGGGGTGCTCGGTGCGGATCAGCTCCAGCAGCTGCTTGACCGGGTTGTTCTTCGCGACGATCCGGTACTGGATGTTCGGCCGGTCGAAGCCCGCCACGAAGTGGCGGGCCTCCCCCAGACCCAGGCGCGCGGCGATCTCGGCGTGCGTCGCCTCGGTGGCCGTGGCGGTCAGCGCGATCCGCGGCACCTTGGGCCAGCGCTCGTGCAGCATCGACAGGGCGAGGTAGTCGGGCCGGAAGTCGTGACCCCACTGGGCGACGCAGTGCGCCTCGTCGATGGCGAAGAGGGAGACCGTGCCCCGGTCGAGCATCCGCTGGGTGCCCTCGGTGCGCAGCCGCTCGGGAGCCAGGTAGAGCAGGTCCAGCTCGCCGGCGAGGAAGAGCTGCTCGACCGTGCGCCGCTCGTCGATCCCCTGCGTCGAGTTGAGGAACCCGGCCCGCACGCCGAGCGCGTTGAGCGCGTCCACCTGGTCCTGCATCAGCGCGATCAGCGGGGAGATCACCACTCCGGTGCCCGCTCTGACCAGCGCCGGGATCTGGTAGCAGAGCGATTTGCCACCGCCGGTGGGCATCAGCACCAGGGCGTCGCCGCCGTCGACGACGTGCTCGATGATCTGCTGCTGCTCGCCGCGGAAGGAGTCGTACCCGAAGACGCGGTGGAGCACCTGCAGGGCATCGGGGATTTCCGCGGCTGCTTCCGAAGTGGTCATCCGAGAAGCCTAGCGACCTCTTCGGACAGTTCGGCCCGGTTCACCCCGGCCTGTGGACGGAGCCCGGGCGCCCACGGGGCGGCGCGGCCCGGCGACGGGAAGGCCCGGGCAGTGCCAAAGTAGGGCGTATCCACCAGTCAGCCTCCGAGGGGAACGCGCGATGTGGCAGCCCGACGGTTGGGACGTACGCGTCCGGCTCGGTGTCCTCACCCCGCACGCCGACGTCGGCCCCGAGTCGGAGCTGCGCGCCATGGCCCCGGCCGACGTCGGCCTGCACACCGCCCGCGTGCCCTTCGGCGCGATGGGGAGCGGCGGGGCGATGGACCCCACCATCCCGCTCGCCCCCGTACGGGCCTTCGCCGAGCCCCCGCACGTGGACGAGGCCGCCGAACTGCTGGCCGCCGCCCCGGTGGCGGTGATCGCCTTCGCCTTCACCAGTTCCGCCTACGTCATCGGCCCGCGCGGGGAGGCGTACATGCTGGACCGGCTGAAGGAGCGCGCGCACGGGCTGCCCGTGGTCGCCACCTGCGCCGCCGCCGTCCAGGCGCTGCGGGCCCTGGAGGTCGGCCGGCTCGCCCTCGTGGACCCGCCGTGGTTCGACGAGACCCTGAGCGACCTGGGCCGGGGCTACTACGAGGACTCCGGGTTCGAGGTCCCGTACTGCGCCCCCTGCGGCCTGCCCAGCGGGCAGACCCTCATCGGGCCTCGGGCCCTGCACGACTGGGTGGCGGCGCAGGTCCCCGACACGGCGGAGGCGGTCGTCATCGGCGGCAACGGATTGCGCGCCGTCGGGGCGATCTCGGCCCTGGAGGCCACCCTGGGCCGCCCGGTCCTGACCGCGAACCAGGTCCTCCTCTGGGCGGCCCTGCGCGCGGCCGGCTCTCCGACGACCGGCATCACCGACTACGGGCGGCTGTTCCGGGCGGTCTGAGGGAGGCGTCAGGGCGGCCTGAAGGCGGCCTGAGGGCTCCGGGGCCTCCCCCGCCGCCTGCGCGCCGTTCGCCGACCCGAAATAGGATGGGCTCGGGTCTTTCGCGCAGCGGAAGCAGAGGCACATGGACGTATCCCGGAGCGGCCCGTGACCCCGCGCCGGCCTCCCCGGCCCGCCAGCGCCGATCTGCTGAGCATGCTGGGGCGGCTCACCGCCCAGGCGCGGGAAGGCGCGGAGCTCCAGCAGGCCCGCGTGGAGCTGGCCGAGGCCCTGCAACGCGAGATGCTGCCCGCCTCCCTGCCCGAACTGCCGGGGCTGAGGACCGCGGCCCGCTACGCGCCCGCCCGGCTCGGCCTGGACATCGGCGGAGACTGGTACGACGGCTTCCAGGTGCCCGGCGGGGCCCTCGCCTTCTCCATCGGGGACGTACAGGGGCACGATGTGGCGGCCACCGCCTTCATGGGGCAGGTCAGGGTCTGCCTGCGCGCCGTGTCCGCCGTCCTCGTCGATCCCGGCGAGGTGTTGAGCCGGGCCAACGACGTGCTGCTCTCGATGGACTGCGAGCTGTTCGCGACCTGCAGCCTGCTGCGCTTCGATCCGCGTACGTGGGAGGTGCAGACGGCACGGGCCGGTCACGTCCCCAGCCTCTGGGCCACCGTCGACGGCCGCTGCGGCATCGCCGAGGACGCCGGCGGTCCCCCGCTCGGCACGGTCGCCGGGGCCCGCTACCCGGTGACCCGGCACGGGCTGACGGAGGCGGGCTCCATCGTCCTGGTCACCGACGGGGTGGTCGAGGGGCCCTCGTTCCCGATCGACGTGGGGCTGGAGCACGTGGCCCGGATCGCCGGGGACGCGGCCGGGGCCGATCCCGGCGAGCTGGCCGCCGCGGTGATGAAGGTGGCCGATTTCACCGGCCACGCCGACGACGCCGCGGTGCTCGTCCTCGGTCACGACGCCGTCCGGCCCCGCTAGGTCGTCTCTTTCGGATCTTGCCGGTTGAGCCCGCGTCGTCCGGTGCCGTGCATCGCAAGGCGGAGAGGCTCCCGATGACTGGACGTCCTCGGGTGCCTCGACAACGCGGCGAGCGTGCGTGGCCGGCGTCGCGAGCCCGGCCTGATCGGCAAGACACCCCCTGGTCCTCCCCGGCGACCGGCCGCCCGTCCACGCGTGTCACGCCCCGCCGGGACGCCCGGGGCGTTGTCTGATGCAGTGGTGCGCACCGTGGAATGGCGACGTCCGGCCGAAGCCCTCCTCCGGATCCTCGGGGTCGCCGTCGCCTACTACGCGACCGGCCGGCTCGGCCTGCTGCTGCACGTGAGCGTCGAGGGGGCGGTCGTCACACCCCTGTGGCTGCCCACGGGCATCGCCCTGGCCTGCCTGCTGTGGTTCGGGCCGCGCATCTGGCCGGGCATCGGGCTCGGGACCTACCTCGCCATCGAGCGGATCAGCTCGTTCGACCTGGTCGACCTCGGCATCATCGCGGGCAACGTCCTCGCTCCGCTGTGCGCCTACGCGCTGCTGCGGCGGGCGGACTTCCGCCCCGAACTGGACCGGCTGCGGGACGGGATGGCGCTGGTCTTCCTGGGCGGCCTGCTGCCGATGCTGATCAGCGCCACCACCGGGACCTGGACGCTGGTGCTCACCGGCGACCTGCCGCTGTCGAGCTTCTGGCCGGTGTGGTCGGCCTGGTGGGCCGGCGACACGATGGGGGTGCTCCTGGTGACCCCGCTGCTCCTGGTGCTGCGCCGGGCCCGGCTGCCCCGGGACCCGTACCGGGTGGCCGAGGCGGCGGCCCTGGCGGTCACGGTCGCCGCCGTCACCTTCGCGGCCACCCACAGCTCCCTGTCCCTGCTCTTCCTCGTCTTCCCCCTGCTCATCTGGGCCGCGGTGCGCTTCCGTCTCGCCGGCAGCGCACCCTGCGCCCTGCTCGTGTCCGTCATCGCGATCACGGCGGCGACCGAGCAGGCCGGGCCGTTCGCCGGCCACACCCTCCTGGAGATCATGGTCAACCTCCAGGCGCTCAACGGGGCGGCCGCCCTGACCGCGCTGCTGCTGGCGGCCCTGGTCACCGAGCAGGACAACGTCCGCCTGAAGATCGAGGAGGTCTGCGAGGACCTGGCCGAGGTGGTGGCCCGCCTGGCCCCGCCGAAGCAGTGACCACCGGCGCCGCGCCCGCGAAGCCGTACGCGTACGTCCGCACGTACGCGTACGTGCGGACGTACGCGCAGGTGCGGACGTACGCGCAGGTGCGGACGTGCGTGCGGACGGACGAACGCGCAGGGGGTCAGCGCGCCCCGCCGAGTGCCCGGTCCCGCCAGCGGACGAAGAGGGCCTCCGGGTCTCCGCTGCAGGACCACGGCATCCGCGTGGCCCGGTTGTCCAGGAGGGCGAAGACCTCCGCGGACTGTGCCTCCATGCCCCCGTGGACCAGGCCGTGGGCGAGGTAGTTGAGGTCGGCGACGTCCTGGGCGCGGGGCTCCGTACGCTGCGCGATCCACTTCTCCAGCGCGGTGCGCAGGTCCCAGCGCGCCCGCTCGCCGCTCCAGTGGGTGGCCAGCCCGATCGCCGTCCGCCCCTGGCCCTCGCTCTCGTGGCGGTACTGCTCCACGCGCGCCACCTGCGGCAGCACCGCGAGGGGTGAGCCGGCGGGAGCGTAGACGGCCCCGTCCCAGGCGAAGTTGTAGGACTCGCCGTGCGAACCGTGCCAGCGGGCGGAGAAGTACCGCAGCATCTGGTGGTGGCCCTCGCGGTGGTGGGGGTCGCGGTCCCACAGCTCCCGCCACCAGTGGCCGATGTTCGGGTCGCCGCCTTCGTAGAGCCGGGCGAGGGTGACGAGGGAGACGTAGGGGTGCGGGTCATCGGGTGCCAGGTCGCAGGCCCGCAGGCAGGTCCGGGCCACCTGGTCCAGGCCGTCCCTCGGGGGCATCGCCCCGCTGCGCGCGGCCGCGAACATCCGCATCACCTCGGTCTCCGCGCGCAGGACGGCGGCGTCCGGGTGGGTCGGATCGGCGGCGTGCCAGACGTCCACGGTCCGGCTGCTCGCCGCCGCGTCCGCGAGGAGCCGGATGCGGTGCGCGCGCCGGTCCCAGTCGTTCCCGGGGTGTTCCGCGAGGAGGTCGCGGGCCCCTTCCCAGCGGCCCATCACCATGTCCTGGCGGCATTCCGCGAGACCCCGGTCGCCGAACGCCTGATCGTAGACGGGCGCTCCCGAACGCCGGCGCAGCCAGGCCGCCATGCTCACTCCTCGATTCGGTTCTCTTCGACGGTGCCCGCGGGCACCGGACCTCGGGGCTCGTGACTTCAGAAGTCGGTGAGGATCCCGTCGCGCCGCTCGGCCGCCGCGAGGCTCCCGGCGGCGGTCGCTCCCCCGTGCAACCCGCCCAAGGTGTCGGCCTGTTCGGGATCCAGCGGGATGGGACGGAAGTACGAGTCGCCGCGGAGCCTGGAGATGGTCATCGGGACCAGGCCCAGCGCGAGCGCCCCGAGGCCGATGACGAGGGCGCTGCCGGTCAGTTCCGGAACCGACATGACGAAGATCCAGATCATGAACAGGGCGCCGCCGAGCGGCCACAGTCCGACGAGGAGGAAGGTGCCCGCGGACCTGAACAGCACCGTGCGGTGGGCGACCACGGCCGACAGGCCGGCGAGGGCGTAGTAGAAGGCGATGTGCAGGCCGATGCCGCTGACGGCGTCCCGTACGAACTGCGCGCCGGAGCCGGCCGTCGCGGAGACGGTGACGAGCAGGAGCGCCACGGCCGCCACGGTGGCCGTGGCGACGGAGGGCGTCCGCCAGTCGCGGTGGATGCGGCCGAACACGGCGGGGACGGTGTGGTCGCGGCCCATGGCGAAGAGCGTGCGGGTCGCCTGGAGGAGGCTCGTCTCCAGGGTGGCGATGGTGGACAGCACGACGGCCAGGACGAGCAGCCGGCCGCCCATGCCCGGCCAGACGGCGTCGCCGAGCACGGAGAGGAAGCCGTCCGGGTTCTTCCGCACCTCGTCCGCGCCGATGAGGATGTTGGTGGCGATGGTGAAGACGACGAAGACCGCGAAGGAGAGCACAACGCCGATCAGGCCGCCGAGGCCGAAGGAACGGCTGCCGGTGCGGGTCTCCTCGTTGAGGTTGCTGGAGACGTCCCAGCCCCAGTAGCCGACGCCCGCGATCAGCGCGCCGGCGACGAAGCTGTGCGAGGCGTCGAAGTGGCCGAAGCCGAACCAGGAGATCGAGAAGTCCGCCGCGTTCCCGTTCTTGGCCAGGGCGGCGACGGCGAAGGCCAGGAGCAGCGCGAGTTGGACCCCGGTGAGGATCCGGCGGGTGTACGGGCTGATCCGGGCGCCCTGCGCCACGACGCCGGCCATGAGCAGGAACCAGCCGGCGCCGACCGCCGTGGCCAGGCCGGTGTTGGCGGCCAGGTCGGGGCTGATGAGGGCGAGCGTGGCGCTGCCCGCCGGGAGGGTGGCTGAGACGAGGAAGGCCGTCGCCGCGACCACGAGGGCCCAGCCGCTGAGGAAGCCGAGGAAGGGGTGGAGGGCGCGCGCCACCCAGGAGTAGCTCGCCCCGGCGCTGACGTCGAGACGTCCCAGGTGACGGAAGGCCAGCGCGATGCCGACCATCGGGATCGCGCAGTAGAGGAGCACCGCGGGGCTGGCGACGCCGACCGTGGCCACGAGTACGGGGATGGTCGCGGCGACGGAGTACGCCGGCCCGCAGCCGGCGACCGCCATGACCACGGAGTCGAACGTCCCGAGGGAACCGGCGCGCAGGCCGCCCCCGTCGCTATTGGCCCTCTTGCCCACTGACTCCCCTTCACACCACCACGTACAGGTGCCTGATCATGCACACGGCAGAACGAGGGCACAAGGGTTACTCTTCGGTTTCTTTCGGTGAACCTCCCCCTCCATGTGCAGCTCATCTGCCCGGGCAATCCACTGCTTCGGATTTCGTTGCGTGGGGCGGAACGGCGAAACCCGCTGAGCGGACGGCGAAAATCGGGGCCGCATCAGGGCTTGACTGCGGACGAATAGGGAGGAAACTCGTCAATACACCGGAATACCGGATAGCGCCGCACCTCCTTCCGGAGACGTCCGGAAGCCCGCGTGACCCTTGTCCAGGATCTGGCCAGGCCCCCGGCAGAAGATGTCGACCAGCGGGAGCCATCGGCGACGGCGGATGGCTCATGGATTCGGCGAACTGCCGGGGACTGTCTTGCGCCGGGGCGGAATCAGCTGGTGCGAGTGCGCTGGTAGCGGGCGGGCGTGGTGCCGACGTGGCGCGTGAAGTGCCGGTTCAGGTGGGCCTGGTCGTGGAATCCGACGGTCGTGGCGACCTCCGCGGGCCGGTGGCCGTCGAGGAGCAGCCGACGCGCGTGTTCGATGCGCTTTCCGGTGAGGTAGGCGTGCGGCGGAAGGCCGTAGGTCTGCTTGAAGCAGCGGATCAGGTGGGTGGAGTGGGCGTGGAGGGTGGCCGCGGCCTCGTGCAGGGAGAGGCCCGCGCGGGTCCGCGCGTCCAGTAGTTCTCGCAGTTCGGTCGCGAGCCGGTTCGCCTCGCGCCCCGGCGTGCGGGGCTGGAGCGCCGCCAGGTGGAAGTGGAGCCGCTCCCGGATGAACGAGAGGCGGGACTCGGCTTCGAACGCGTCTCCGGCATGGACGAGAGCGGCGTGCAGCAGGTCGATCCGGCTGCGCAACAGCCGGTCACCGATGACCGGGGTGTCCACCGCGCGGCCGGCCAGACGGTGCGGCAGTACGGAGTCGTCGAGGTAGAGGTTGCGCTTGCGGAACCCGGACTCGGTGACGGTCCGGCCGTCGTGGGGGACGCCGGGAGGCAGCAGGAGGACGCCGGCGCCGCCGGTCGCCCCGTGGCGGCGCCGGTCGAGCTCGAAGTCCACCGAGCCGTCGTCGAGGATCATCAGGTCCCACGTGTCGTGGGTGTGGGACGGGTACGCGTGGTCGGTGAAGTGCGCGTGGAAGACCTCGGTGATCCCGGGGACCGCCGGCCTCCAGGCGCTGATGGACGTGCGGGGGCGGTCAGGGGTCATGCCAGGAACGTACAAGACCCGTCGAACCGGAGGGCGGCAGGCTCGTACCACCGGGCGGAGCGCCCGATGGGCCGCTCCCGGCGCCCGGCAGGCCGCTCCCCGCGCCCGGCCCCGAGGAAGGATGCCGCATGTCCACGTCAGCAGTTCCCGTCAACCTCGCCGACAAGCTCTCGCAGTTCAGCGAGCTGTGGTCGCAGAAGAAGGTGGCGGTGCTCAACGACTACGAGGTCAAACTGGCCAAACTGAAGGGGGAGTTCGTCTGGCACACCCACGAGGACACCGACGAACTGATCATGGTCATCAGCGGCCGGCTCACCATCCAGCTCAGGGATGCCGATGTGGTGGTGGAGCCCGGCGCGTTCTTCGTGGTTCCCCGCGGGGTCGAACACCGCACCGTGGCGGACGAGGAGACCGCGATCCTGCTGCTGGAACCGGCGGGAACGACGAACACCGGTGACGCGGGAGGCCCGATGGCCAAGGCGCCCGAGACCCTCGGCTGAGGCTGCGGTGGCAGGCCGTCGGCAACCGGTCCGGCGCCTGCCCTCCTTCGTACCGGGCCCTGGGCCGGGCGTCTTGCCGATCAGGCCGGCAGGATCACCCGGGCTTCGGCCGGCTCCAGCACCGCGGCGATGCCCTGGGCGAGGCGGGGGATCCGGTGCGCCGGGATTCCCGCGATGTTGATCCGGCCCGAGGTGGTGCCGTAGATGGCGAACTGCCTGCGCAGCCGGAGCATTTGGTGGGACGTGAGCGGCAGCATCGAGAACATGCCCTTCTGCCGTGCCAGCGTCCGCGCCTGCTCCGCGCAGCCCAGTGCCGTCAACTGTGCGGTCAGGTCGGCCCGGTTGGACATGATCCGGCCCCGCATGACGTCCAGTTCCGCCCGCCAGGCGGCCCGGAGCACCTCGTCCTCCAGGATCGTGGTCACGACGGCGGCGCCGTGCTCGGGCGGCATCGAGTACAGCGTCCGGGCCGCGTTCTGCAGGGCCGTCTCGGCGTGCCGCACGGCCCCGTCCGAGGCGCCGAGGACGATGGCGCAGCCGACGCGGTCGCTGTAGAGGCCGAAGTTCTTCGAGCAGCTGACGGCGATCAGCATTTCCGGGACGCGCTCCGCCAGCATCCGCGTGGCCAGCAGGTCGGCCTCCAGGCCGTCGCCGAGCCCGTGGTAGGCGAGGTCGACGAACGGGACCCAGCCACTGCGGAGCGCCGACTCGGCCAGCGCCTCCCAGTCGTCGAGGAGGGGGTCCACGCCCGTGGGGTTGTGGCAGCAGCCCTGGAGCAGGACGACGTCGTCCCGCCGCGCGTCCCGCAGTTCGCGCAGCACGCCGGCCGTGCCGAAGCCGCCTTCGGCGTCGCGCCAGCCGAACGTGCGGACCTTCAGCCCGGCGGCCTCCAGGATGGGCCGGTGGTTGACGTAGGCCGGATCGCTGATCCACACCGTGGTGCCCGGGCGGGTCCGGCAGATCAGGTCGGCCAGCAGCCGCAGCGCGCCGGAGCCCGCGACGGTCTGCACGGCCGCGGCCCGCTCGGCCGGTCCGCCCGGGACGGAACCCAGGACCAGGTCCAGCAGGGAGCGGTTGAAGGCGGCGTTGCCGGACAGCCCGCGGTACTCCTTGGACTCCGAGCGCCGCGCCAGGCGGAGTTCGGCCTCGCGGACGGCGGCCATGACGGGCGTGGTGCCCGTCTCGTCCCGGTAGACGCCGAGGACGAGGTTCAGCCGTTCGGGCCGCTCGTCGGCGCCGAACTCGTACGTCAGGTCCCACAGCGGGTCGGTGGGCGGCGGCGGGAGGAGCTCAAGCATGTGCGGGAACCTCGGGTCGTGGGCGGCGGTTGGCGAGGACGACGCCGGCGGTGATCAGGGGGACGCCGACGAGCACGGCGAGGGTCGGCGACTCACCGAGCAGCGGGATGGCGAGCAGGACGACGGCGACGGGGCTGAGGCTGCCGACGGTGGAGCTGCGCTCGGCGCCCAGCCTGCGGATGGCGAAGGCGTACAGCAGGCCCGCGCACAGCCCGACCCCGAGTCCCTGCACCACCAGGAAGAGCGCGATGTCGCTTCCCGCCGCGTGCGCGATGCCGGTCGGGAGCACCCCGGCCAGGACCAGGACCCCGATCACCGCGAAGGAGGGCAGGCACAGCAGGCCGATCGATCCGACGGGATCGAGGTCCACCTCGCGCAGGCCCACCGTGTACAGGGCCCACAGTCCGCTGGCGACCAGGAGGATCCCGGAGCCGGCGAGGACGTCGGTGTTCACGGGGACGACGTGGCGCCAGACGAGGGCGGCCACACCGGCCGCGATCAGCACGAGCCCGGCCGCCTGCGTCCCGCGGGGGACGCCGTGGCCGCGACGGATCATGATCGCGGAGACGAAGAGCGGGACCATCCCGGGGACGATCGAGCCGACGAAGGCCGCGGACGTCAGGGCGCCGCCGTGCATGGCCGCCAGGAAGAAGGGCACGCCCGCACCGCAGACGATCTTGGCCGCCGCACCCGGCCGCACCGCGGCGATCCGGCGGCGCCTGCGCCACAGGGCCGGGAGCAGGACGAGGAGGGGGACGCCGAACCGCAGCAGGGCCGCGTCGGCGGGCAGCAGGGAGGAGGCGCTCAGGGCGCGGGCGCTGAGCGCGAAGGCCGCCCAGATCGCCACGGTCACCAGGAGTGCCAGCATGCCCTCGGCCTGCGGGGAGAGCCCGAAGCGGCCGGGGTGTCCGGTCTTCGGGCCCGCCGCGTCGGGAGGCGCGGTCGCCGGGGTGGTGTTCGTCGCGACCAAGGAAATTGCTCCAGCCTCTGAGAGCGGACCGGTCCGGCCCGTTCCCGGGCAACGCTAGGGCTTCGGGCGGGGCAGCCGATTGCCAGTTCTGCCTCTCGGGCATACGTTTGGGGCAGAATCTGCCAAGGAGTGGCCATGGACGCAGTCGATCTGCAGATCGTCAGGGAATTGCAGGCCGACGGGCGCCTGTCCAACCAGGACCTCGCCGACCGCGTACGGCTGTCCCCCTCCCCCTGCCTGCGCCGGGTCCGGCGCCTGGAGGAGGCGGGCCTCATCCGCGGCTACACCGCCATGGTCGACCAGGTCGCCTTCGGGCTCCCGGTCACCGTGTTCGTCCGGATCCGCCTCGAACGCCACACGGCGGAGGCGGTGGCGGTGTTCGAGGAGCACGTCGCGGTCATCGAGCACATCCAGGACTGCTACCTGATGGCGGGCAGCAGCGACTACCTGCTGCGGATCGTCATCGAGGACCTCGAGGCGTACGAGGCCCTGGTGCGCCACCGGATCCACGCCATTCCCGGTATCGCCTCGATCGAGTCCAGCTTCGCCTACGGCAGCGTCAAGCAGACCCGGACGTACCCGCGGCCCGCCCCGGGCGCGTCGAGGCGGCGATCGCCGTGACGGGAGCCGCGCGACGATCGCCCTGACGGGATCCGCGCGACGATCGCCGTGGCGGGAGCCGAACGGCGCGCGGGGCCCGGTCATCCGCCGATCGGAGCGAAGGCGGCGGCCAGGTGGCCGGCGAGCTCGGCGGGATGGGTCAGCTGGGGGTAGTGCCCGGCTCCGGCGATCTCGGCCACCGGGTGGGCGACGGTCTCGGTCAGCGGATCGGCCGAGCCCACGACGATCCGGACCGGCACGGTCACCCGGTCCAGCAGCTCCCGCGACCGCCGCCGCCCGTCGGCGTCGCCGCGCAGCGCCGCGACGACGCGACGCGCCGTGCCGGGGCGGCGCAGGTCGGCCGCGGCGCTCTCCACCGCCGCCCCCTCGGGGACGCCGAGCATCCGGGCCAGCCGGGCGGCGGACGCCCGCCGCAGCATCGTCGCTCCCAGGACGGACCGGGCGAGCCGCGGGGCGGGTGCCTGGAGGAACGCCGGGGAGACCAGGACGAGTCCGCTGACGCGCTCCGGATGGTCGGCGGCGAAGCGCAGCGCGGGTCCGCAGGCCAGGGAGTGCGCGACGAGCACGGGCCGGGTCCGAACGGGGCCCAGCAGGTCGGCCAGCCACGCCTCCACCGGCCGGTCCGTGGCGGCGGAGCGCCCCAGGCCCGGCAGGTCGGGCGCCAGGACCGGGCCGGGGAGACGGTCGGCGAGGGGCTCCCAGAGGTCGGCGTTCATCGGCAGTCCGTGCAGCAGGACGTGGGCCGGCTCCTGCCGCTCCCCGGTGACCCAGGTACGGCTGCCCGCCACCTCGGAGAAGCCGTACGGCCTCAGCCAGGGCGCTGCGGCGCCGAAGCGGGCGGCCACCAGGTCGTCGGCCCACCCGCGCAGGGCGTCGGCGGCCGGCGGCATCTCCAGGCCGGCGCTCGCGGCGAAGGCGCGGGCGGAGGCCGTCGGGTAGCGGTCGGAGGACAGGAACGCCAGCGTCTCGGGATCGACGCCGGTCAGCTTGCGCGGCAGGCGCCGCAGCAGTCCGACGGGAACGCTCCGGCGCGGTGCCCGCACGCCCGTGTGGCCGGCGATCGTGCCGACCAGCCCGGGCAGGAGGGGGGTGTCGTCGTCGAGCACCCAGTAGTGCTCGCCCGCGGGCGCCGCGGGGACCTCCGCCAGGAACCGTACGAAGTAGTCGATCGTGGTGATGGGCAGGAAGGTGTCGGGGCCGCCGGGCAGTGCGGGAAGCCTGCCGTTCCACAGGTCCTCGACGAGGGCGGCCAGGCCGATGTACTGGCCCGGCCCGATCACGGTGCTGGGATTGACGACGGTGAGCGGGACCTCCAGCTCACGGGCCCGGGCGCGCACCGCGAGGTCGCCCTCGTGCTTCGAAGCCTCGTACGCCCCCAGCCCGGCGTAGTCGGGGCCGGCGGCACTGTCGGGCCTGCCCGCGTCCCCGCTCACCCGGTACCCGCTGATGTGCACCAGCCGGCGCAGTCCGGGCAGCGCGGCCGCCCATTCGAGGACGTGGAGCGCCCCGGCGACGTTGGTCTGCCGGGCCTCCCGCACCCCGAGGCCGAAGGCGAAGCGCCCGGCGGCGTTGTAGACGTCACGCACCTCGGGCAGCCCCGAGAGCGGCCGGGTGATGTCGGCGGCCACGATCTCCAGCCGACCGGTGTCCACGCCCTGCGACCTCAGCCAGGGGGTGAGGGTGTCGTTGCGCACGGCTGCCGCCACCCGTTGGCCCCGGGCGAGCAGTTCCGCGACGAGGGAGCGGCCGATGAAGCCGGTGGCGCCGAAGACGATCGCGTCCATGAGTACTCCTCAGTCGATACAAAAATAGATCGGTCTACATATTTCTGACTCAAAAAGAAGCCCGCCTGTCACGGCGGGCCATGTCGTGCGGGTCGCTTCAGCTCAGCAGGACGCCGATCCGACGGGAGACGCTGTCCAGCGGCCCCCTGCTGCGGTGCGCCCGGGCCAGCAGGAGCGCCCCTTCCACCAGGGCCAGGACCGTGACCGCGAGGTCCTCGGCGTCCGGACGCCCGGCCAGCCGTGCGCGCAGCGCCTCCTGCCACGAGGCGTAGACCTCCGAGCACGCCTCCTGCAGCGGGTCGCTGGTGGCGGCCATCTCCAGCGCCACGGTGGCCACCGGACACCCCTTGCGCCAGCCCGACTCCTCCAGCCGGTCGCCGAGATGCCGCAGCACGGCGTCGACGAACTCCGCGACCGACGGGCTGGATTCGGACAACCCCTCCAGGGCCTCGCCGATGGCCTGCCCGGCCCGCCGGACGGACTCGCCGACCATCTGGTCCTTGCCGCCGGGGAAGTGGAAGTAGAGCGAGCCCCGGGGCGCACCACTGGCCGCGATCACCTGGTTCAGCCCGGCACTGAAGTACCCACCGGTCTCGACCAGCTCCTGCGTCGCGTCCAACAGCCGGTCCCGCGTCTCGGCGCCCTTCTGTCCCATGCGGACCAGACTAGACCGATCTACATATTCCTACAACCGCCCCCGTACGCGGACCGACCGCCCGGGCCGGCCATCGCGCCCGCCGCGGAGCCGCTCAGGCTTCCACCGCCGCCGCGAAGGCCTCGTAGGCGCGTTCGTCGAAGAGCACGAAGCGGACCTCCTCCACCTCGGTGCGGGCCGACCGTACGGTTTCCACGGCGATCCGTGCCCCGTCGTCCATGGGCCAGCCGTAGATGCCGGTGGAGATCGCCGGGAAGGCGACGGTACGGGCTCCCAGCTCGTCCGCGACCCGCAGCGACTCCCGGTAGCAGGAGGCCAGCAGCTCCGAGCGGTCCTCGTCCTTCGACCAGACCGGGCCGACCGTGTGGATCACGTGGTCGGCCGGGAGCCGGCCGGCCGTGGTGGCGACCGCCTTGCCCGTGGCGAGGCCCTTGCCGTAGTGCGAGCGGCGCAGGTCCTCGCAGGCGGCCAGGATCTCCGGGCCGCCGCGCCGGTGGATCGCGCCGTCGACCCCGCCGCCGCCGAGCAGCGAGGAGTTCGCCGCGTTGACGACGGCGTCGGCCTTCTCGGCGGTGATGTCGCCCCGGACGAGCGTGACGCGCGGCATCAGGAACCCTTCTTTCGCAGGTGGCGCCAGACGGCCTTGGCCGCGTTGTGGCCGGACATGCCGTGCACGCCGGGGCCGGGCGGGGTGGCCGAGGAGCAGAGGAAGACGGCCGGGTGGGCCGTCGAGTACGGGGACAGGGTGAGCTTGGGGCGCAGCAGGAGCTGGAGCCCGGAGGCCGCACCGCACGCGATGTCCCCGCCGACGTAGTTGGGGTTGCGGGCGGCGAGCTGCGGCGGGCCGGCCGTGGCACGGGCCAGGACCAGGTCGCGGAAGCCCGGGGCGAAGCGCTCCAGCTGGTTTTCGATGGCCTCGGTGAGATTGCCGTCCCAGCCCGCCGGTACGTGTCCGTACGCCCAGAAGACGTGCTTGCCCTCGGGTGCCCGGCCGGGGTCGACCAGGCTGGGCTGGGCCGTGATGAGGAAGGGGTTGCGCGGGGCCCGCCCGCCGGAGGCCAGCTGCAGCGCGGCGTCGATGTCGCGGGTGCGCGGGCCGATCTGGACCGTGCCGGCCCGGCGCGGCTCCTCGGCGGTCCAGGGGACGGGCCCGTCCAGGGCGTAGTCGATCTTGAACACGGAGGCGCCGTACCGGTAGCCGTCGTACACGCGGCCCAGGCGGGCGATGCGGGCCAGCGCGGTCGGCGAGGTGTCGAAGACGTACGCGCGGGCCGGCGGGAGGTCGTCCAGCCGCTTGACCTCGAAGCCGGTGTGCACGGTGCCGCCGAGGTCGCGCAGGTACCCGGCGAGGGCGTCGGAGAGGGACTGCGAGCCGCCGCGCGGCATCGGCCAGCCGTTCGCGTGCGCGGCGAGGGCGAAGACCAGGCCGACGGCGCCGGTCCCGATCCCTCCGAGCGGGGAGATGACGTGCGCGACGAGTCCGGCGAACAGCGCGCGGGCCCGCTCGTCCTCGAAGCGGCGCAGCAGCCAGGTGGACGGGGGCAGGCCCGCGAGCCCGAAGCGGGCGAGCGTGAGCGGATCGCGCGGCAGCGCGGTGCCGGGCAGCGACATGAAGTCCCGGGCCAGGGTGTCCCACTTGCCGAGGAAGGGACCGACCAGCCGCCGGTAGGTGCCCGCGTCACGCGGTCCGAAGGACGCGGCCGTCTCCGCGACGGAACGGGAGAGCACGGCGGCCGAGCCGTCGTCGAAGGGGTGCGCCATGGGCAGCGGGGCGTGCAGCCACTCCAGCCCGTACCGCGCCAGCGGCATCGTGCCGAAGACCGGGGAGCCGGCGCCGAGCGGGTGCACCGCGGAGCAGGGGTCGTGCCGGAAGCCGGGGAGCGTCAGTTCCTCGGTGCGCGCCCCGCCGCCGACGGTGTCGGCGGCCTCGAAGACGGACACCGAGAAGCCGCGCCGGGCCAGCTCGACGGCGGCCGTCAGCCCGTTGGGCCCCGCACCCACAACGACCGCATCGAGAATCGACGGCACTTGCGACTCCTTCGTCCGGTGGCGGCACCGCCCCCAGGGTATTGCCCCTGTCCATCGTTGGGATCCGAGATGCGCGCCAACTCCGTTCGCCTTGGGCTCACTGAGCGGTCCCGTGGAGGTGACCCGCTCCCCGCCTCCCGGACGAACGAGAGCGCTCAGCCCCGCAGCAGCTCCCGGATGCGTACGGCCGTGGCCTCGTCCCGGCCGACCGCGAACGGCAGGGCGTTGTCGCGGTCCACCCGGAAGGGGACCCGGTCCACGGTGCTCTGCGCGCCGCCGGCCTCCGCGACCAGCAGCAGCCCGGCCGCGTGGTCCCAGGCCGACGGCCAGGTGAAGGCCAGGCCGTCCATCTCGCCCCGGGCCACCCGCAGATACTCCAGCCCCGCCGAACCGCACGGGCGGGCGGCGACCCCGGGTACGTCCAGGCGCGCCAGATTGCGGCGGTCCTCCTCGGACGTGTACAGCGGGTGGGCCGTGGCGACCCGCAGGTCGGCGCCCGGCTCCGGCGAACCGCTGTGGATCCGCACCCCGTTGACGTGGGCGCCCTGTCCGCGCACGGCCGTGGACATCTCCTCCAGTGCCGGGGCGAAGGTCCAGGAGGCGAGTATTTCCCCGCGGTGCGCGAGCGCGACCAGCGTGCAGAACGCCGGGTCCCCGTTCACGAACTGCCGGGTCCCGTCGACCGGGTCCACGATCCACACCGGGGCGTCCGCGCGCAGCGCCCCGTACACGGCGGGGTCGGCGTGCACCGCTTCCTCGCCGACGACGGCCGACCCGGGCAGCAGCCTGGTCAGCTCGGCCGTGAGGTACTCCTCGGCCTTGCGGTCGGCGTCGGTCACCAGGTCGTGCGGACCGCTCTTCTGGTCCACCTCGTGGTCGGCGAGCTGGCGGAATCTCGGCATGATCTCGATCGCCGCCGCCTTGCGGACGGCCTCGTCGACTGCGGACAGGTCACGGGCGAGGAATTCATCGATCATGCCTCCAGCAAATCACGGCCGGCTGACAATCCCCACCGCCCGACCCGGCGGATCGCCGGCCCCGGGGTGGACCGCAGGTGAACGGGCACCGGGCCGCCCCCGGGGCTCGCCCGCCGTACGCCCCGGCCGAGCGGCCAGGTCACCCAGCCGGCCGCCGCCGAGCGGAACGCGGCCACGATGTGGCTGGATGCGACCGCCCGTGGTGCAGAGTCCGGGCCAGCGGC
>NZ_JBSGXB010000143.1:0-17892 GCF_053609185.1 Streptomyces sp. NPDC054956
CCGGCCGCGGGGGGTGGAAGTCCCCTACCCACCCTTCGCCCGTTCCCCGGGCTCCGCCCGGACCCAAAAGATCGCCTCAACCGCCGGCGGGGCTGGAAATTGGCCGGCGTTTGAGGCGATCCTTTACTCCAGCGTTCCGCTCAGCAGTGCCGACGCCGAGCACTTCGTCGGGGCCGGGGCCGCCGGGGGTTTGCCGATCGTGCGGCAGGTCAGGGTGATCGTGATCTCCTGCTTCGGGCCCGCCAGGAGGGCCGACGCCCAGTGGAAGTCCTGTTCGCGGAAGTTCTCCAGCGCGGGAGCCAGGAGCGGCTTGCCGCCCACCGAGAAGGTCACCGTGCCCGCGTCGCCCTGGGGGTTCTCCAGGACCAGGTCGGTCAGGCGCAGCACCTTGTCGTCCGGGACGGTGTACGTCTCCGACTTCGTGGCGCCCGCGCCCGCCTCGGCCGTCAGGCGGGTCGAGAACAGGTTCGCCTGGGCCTGCGGGGCCGGGCCCGTGCCCGGGGCGGCGCCGGTGGAGACGCCCGGGGACGGGGACGGTTTCCCGCCGCCCCCACCGCCCGCGCCCGCCGCGGCCTTGTCCGCGGCCTCCTTCGCCTCGGCGGCCTTCGACTCCGCCGCCTGCACCGGGCCCTTCACGGCCTCCTTCGCCGCCCCGCGCACCGCCGGGCGCAGCAGGGTGAACCAGATCACCGCCAGCGCGGCCAGCAGGGCGACCACCGCCAGCAGGGCCCGCAGGGCCGTGGCCGAGAGGACCGGGCGGTGCAGCAGGGTGCCGTCCAGGACCGCCGGAGCCACGCCGTCCTCGGCGGGTGCGGCCGTCACCTGGAAGGGGTGCGGGGTGGGCATCCCGCGCCACATCCGCCGCCGCGCGCGCACGGGTATCCGTACGAACGCGGCCTGGCCGGGGCCGACCACGGTCGGGGTGTCGGGCAGGCTGAAGCGCAGCGCGTCCGACTGGTCCTTGGCGGACAGCGACACCGTCAGGGGGTGGTTGCCCCGGTTGTCCAGGGCGAGCTGGAAGCGGGCGCCGCCGCTGCCCTGGCTCAGCCTCGGCGTCAGCTCGGCGCCGAAGTCCGCGAACGCGCCGATGTCGAGCAGGCCCTCCGGCACCGTCGTGTGCTCCGGCTGCTCCTGGGGCAGTACGCGGACCCCGTAGGCGAGTTCGCCCGGCGGGACGGCGGAGTCCCGGGGCGGCCGGACCACCAGGTGGACCGTGCCCGCGGTGTCCGGATAGAGGGAGAGCGTCGACGGTTCGACCACCGTCCAGGCAGCGGCCGGTCCCAGCACCTCGAAACCGTAGGCCTCGACGACATTGCCGCTGTTGCGCAGCTCCAGCGGGATCCGGACCTCGTCCCCGGGCATGACGGCGGCCGGGGAGGCGTCCAGATGAGCGGAAGTGGTCATGAGGGGACGGTAGGGAGGGGTGCGAAGTCGGGTCCGGACCCGTACGGACACATCCGGGGGCACGCCGCGTTGCCCGTTGAGTCCGTGTGGAGTGCCTGCTGACTGCCCGGGTGTTCACTGGGTGGACACGCGGGCAGGTGGGGCTGCCGCGGTGAGCTGGGGGTGTACGTCATGCGCTATCAAGGGGAGAGCGGGGCCGAACGGATTCCGGTCCGGCTGACCGCACAGGACCCGATCTCGCGGGCCGGACTCGCGGGGCAGTTGCGCAACTGCCCCGAGGTGCGACTGCTGGGGGACGAGGAGTCCTACGAGGCGTACGGGACCTCGTGCGTGGCCGTCGTGGCCGCGGACCGGGTCGGGGAGAACGAGACGCAGACCCTGCGGCGGGCCCAGCGCGGCGCGCCGGACGGGGGCGCGGGAGGGGCGGGGAGCGGCTCGGGCGGCGAGGCGCGGATCGTGCTCGTGGTGACGGAGATCGACGACGCCGGACTGGTGGCCGCAGTGGAGTGCGGGGTCGTCGGAGTGGTGCGCCGCTCGGAGGCCTCGGGGGAGCGGCTGGTCCAGGTGATCACGGCGGCCTCGCGGGGCGAGGGCAGCGTGCCGGCCGATCTGCTGGGGCGGCTCCTGGACCAGGTGGGGCGGTTGCAGCGGCAGGTCCTCGACCCGCGCGGACTGGCCTTCACCGGGCTCGCGCCCCGGGAGGTGGACGTGCTGCGGCTGGTCGCCGAGGGCAGCGACACGGCGGAGATCGCCCGCGCGCTGGCCTTCTCCGAGCGGACGGTGAAGAACATCCTGCACGACGTGACCACCCGGCTGCAGTTGCGCAACCGCTCGCACGCCGTGGCCTACGCGATGCGTCAGGGCTTCATCTAGGAAGTCCGGGAGTCCGGAGTCCGGGAGGTCCAGGCGGCCCTTCCGGGCCCTGAATGCCCCTTGGGGCAAGGTGAGTTACCCGCAACGGTGCCCCGCCCTGGGCTACGGGCGGGGCACCTGGCGGGCCACGGTGTGCGGTGAGGAGGGCTATCCGGACGCCGTAGGACCGCCCCGGGGGCGGGTGGGGGACACGTCCGGGAGACGCGCGTGCGACGAGGTGGCTACAGGCGGTTCGGGCGATCCATGGTGCTGGTGGTGTCCATGGGGCTCATGGGTGTCGTGCCCCCGGTGACGCCGGTCCGAGCGCCGGCCGCGCCCGTGGCCGCGGTGGCGCAGCCCCCGGACCCGGGGCGGATCGCGTACATCGGCGAGGGCTCGCACCACACCGTCCACACCGTCGGCGGGCGCGGAGCGCTGGCCCCGCTGCTGCCGGTGGGCGTCGCGGGCAACGACTGCCAGCCGGCGGCCCGCGGCGACGACCTCGTCTGGGTCAGCGACCGCAGCGGCGAGGGCGAGGGCATCTACCGGCGCACCGGCGACGCGCCCGCGAACCGGGTCTTCCGGCGCAAGGGCTGGCGGATCGCCGACCCGGTGCTCTCCCCGGACCGGCAGTGGATCGCGTTCGTCTCCTGGGAGAACGATCCCGGCGACGGTTACACGGCCACCGGCCACCGCTGCGACGACGTCGAAGGCCGCACCGAGAAGCCGGCCGGCGTCTGGGTGGTCCGCACCGACGGCAGCGGGCTGCGCCAGGTCGCCGAGGACGCGGACTGGCCCGACTGGTCGCCCGACTCCGCCGAGCTGGTCTACGCGCACCGCGGCGAGGCCCTGCGGATTCCGCTGGCCGGGGGACCGGCCGTCCGCGTGTCCCCGGCCGGGGACGACGCGCGGGTGCCCGTCTGGGAGCCCGGCGGCAAGAACCGCGTCGCGTACCTCTCCTACGACGGCGAGGGCGGGTACGACCTCGTGACGGTCCCCGCCGACGGCCGCGGTCAGACCCCGCCCGTGACCCTCGCCCGCGGCCATCGCGAGGAGTACGGCCGCCTCGACCTGGCCTGGCGGCCCGACGCCGGGCAACTGCTCGCGCTGTTCGGGGAGCCGTACTACGTCGACCCCGCGCGGCCGTGCGACGGCTGCCCCGGCACCCCCCTGTTCGACCCCGAGTCGGTGGTGCCGCTGAACCCGGACAACGTCGCCTGGTACACGCCCGCCGGGGGCGGTGCGGCGCAGCCGCTGGTCGCCGGGGAGGACTGGGAGGACTCGAACATCGAGCGGCAGCGGGCGGGCATGCCCGTGGACCGCGTCCAGCTGCGGGCGGCGCAGGGGGCGGAGTACGCCTTCGCGGACCCCGCGTACGCGCCCGACGCCCGCCGGATGGCCTTCATACGGGCACTCGGCTCGTTCGATCGGGCAGCGGCGCGGTACGACCGGCCCACGCGGATCATGATCGGGGAGCCCGACGCGCTCGCGGCCGCGCGGGCGTTGACCTACCAGGGGATGAAACCGGGCGAGAGCCAGAGCCGCCCCTCCTGGTCCCCGGACGGCACCCGGCTCGCCCTCGCCCGCAGGCCCGAATCCACCGAGGGCAACTCGAACCCCCGCACCGAGATAGCCGTCGTCGACGTGTCCTCCGCGAAGCCCGAGGACTGGAAGCTCGTGGCCACCGTGCCGCGGCGCGAGGAGAGCGGCAGCGACTGCCGCTCGGACGACCTGGAGCCGAGCTGGTCCCCGGACGGGACCCGGCTCGCCTTCTCGCGCTGGAGCGAGTGCACGCGGACTCCCCCGCCCACGGATCCGCACATCGCGGCCGCGGCGGCGCCGTCGGACGAGGGACCGACCGGCCGGAACCCGGACCGGCACGTCTGGACCGCCAACGCGGCCGACGGCAAGGGCCAGTTCGACGTCACGGGTGCGCAGTGCGGGGCGGGCTGCTCGGTGATCGACGCACGGCCCGTGTACGACCCGCGGGGCGGTGGGCTGGCGTTCGTCCGGCACGAGCACTACGTCGACAACACGGTCAACACCCTCACTGCGGCCAAGGCGGCCGACACCGTCAAGCCCGCGGCCGAGCCCGCCGCCAAGGCCGGTGCCGTCAAGCCCGCCGTCAAGCCCGCCGCCGAGCCCGCCGCCGTCGCCACCGGCGGACCGGCCCCCGAGACGAAGATGGTGGTGCTGGCCTCCGCGGACGGCAAGAAGTGCCGGGCGATCGTGCCCCGCCAGGACACCTGCCCGGTGGACGTGCCCGTGCCGTCCCCGAACGCCACGTACTACGAGGCGGACAACCCGGCGTGGTCACCGGGCGGCGCCCGGCTCGCCATGGACGTCGTACGGGTGTCCACCACCAGCAGGTACGACACCCGCATCCTGGTCGTCGACCCGGCCAACGACGGCGGCGCGGACGACTACGCGGAGATGTTCCCGGGCACCACGGACGCCAGCCAGCACCAGCCCACGTGGGAGCCGAGCGCCGACCTGTCGGTGGAGTTCACCGGCGGCGACACCTCCGTGCTCCTCGGCGAAACCGTCGCGCTGACGGTGGTGGTGCGCAACCGGGGCATCGCGCCCTCGCCCGGCACCAAGGTACGGCTCACCCTGCCGCCGGGCCTGGTGCCGGCCGGGGTCCCCGTACCGTCGGCCGGCACCTGCACCGCCCAACTGGTGTGCGAGCTGGGGACGGTGGATTCGGACGACCGGCGCCCGGTCTCGGTCGGGCTGCCCGTGAAGGGGGCCGCGCTCGGGAAGCACCGGGCCGAGGCGGTGGCCGAGTCGGGGCTGCCCGACCACGTCCCGGCCGACAACCGGGCCGGGATCGCGGTCGACGTCGTCGTGCCCGACCTCGTCGTCACGGCGACCGCCGCCCCGGCCGTGCTGAAGATCAACGAGCGGACGAAGGTCGAGTTCACCGTCCGCAACGCCGGCACCGCGACCGCCGAGAACGTACGCCTGAAGATGGTCCTCCCGCCCGGGCTGGCCCTGGTCACCGGGACCGCCTGCCCCGCCGACGGCTGCGCGCTCGGCGCGCTCGAGCCGGGCGCCGAGAAGAAGTCCACCTGGGAGTACACCTCCCCCGAAGGGCTCTCCGGGACCGTCGAGGGCACCGCCTCGACCACCACCCGGCGCGGCGCCGACGGCAACCCCGAGAACGACCGCGCGGCCGTCGACCTGACCTTCGTCGACCCGCGCCGGCCCGACGTCGCCGTCACCGTCACGGCGACCCCGGGCCACCTCGCCACCGGGGAGCAGTCCACGGTCGTGTTCAAGGTGACCAACCTCGGTGACGCCACCGCCAAGGCGGTCGTGCTGACCCCGGTGCTGCCGGCCGGCACGACCGTGCTCTCCGACACCCCCGCCTGCCCGCCCGCCGGGTGCGCGCTCGGCGACATGGTCCCCGGCGCCCAGGCGACGGTGACCCGCGTGGTGACCGCGCTCGCCCCGCTCAGCGGGAACGCCACCGGGACCGTCGTCACGGCCGGCGTGGACAGCAACCCCACCAACAACACCGCCTCGGCGCCGATCGTCGTCGAGGCCGCCCCGCCGCCGGTGCCCAACCGCTACGCGGACCCGGCGGTCTCGGTGACCGCCACCCCGCGCACCGCTTACACGGGAGGTGTGGTCACCGCCGAAGTCACCCTCTCCAACCTCGGGTTGCTGCCCGCCACCGGGCAGACCCTCGTCATCACGGTCCCGCCCGGTCTGGCCGTGAACTCCGTGACCCGGCCCGGGTGCGTGGGCGCGGGCGGCTGCCCGGTCGAGGACCTGGCCCCGGGCGCGCGGCTGACCGTACGGCTGGAACTGGCGGCCGGGGCCCCGCTGACCGGAGCCGTCACGGCCACCGTCACCACCACCGGGACCGACGCCCAGCCCGCCAACAACACGGGATCCGCGCAGGTGACCGTACGGCAGCCCGTGCTGGAGCTCAGTCCCGTCCTCGGGCCGCCCGGCTCGGTGACCCAGGCGCACGGAACCGATTTCCCGCCCGGCGTGACCGTGGACCTGCGCTGGGACCGGGGGGTCACGGTCGCCTCCGCGCCCGTCGTGGTGGGGGCCGACGGCAGCTTCACGGCACCGGTCCTGATCCTCGTGCAGGACACCCTGGGCGACCGGAAGCTGACCGCGACGCACGCGGACGTGACCCCGCCGCTCTTCGGCGAGGTCGCGGCGCCCTTCCTGGTGGTGCCGGGCGTGCTCCAGCCCGACAACTTCCAATGGCGCAGGTGATCACGGGTGATCCAGGAGGTGGACGACGCCCTGCGCGAGCTCGTGCGCGCCGAGGCGCTCGGCGGCGGCGCGGGCGTCGAGGTGGTCTTCGACGCGCCGACCCGCGACTGGGCGGCCCGGCGCAACACGCCGACCGTCAACCTGTACCTCTACGACATCCGGGAGGACCTCGGGCTGCGCTCGCGAGGGCGGCGCAACGTCTACGACGACCAGGGCAGGGTGGTCTCCAGGACCCTGCCGCCCCGGTACTTCAAACTGTCCTACCTGGTCAGCGCCTGGACCCAGCGCCCGGAGGACGAACACCGGCTGCTCGCCTCCCTGTTGGGCTGCTTCCTGCGCTACTCGGCGCTGCCGGCCGAGCGGCTCGGAACCGAGCTGAGCCTGACGGGACTCCCCGTGCCGGTGTCGATCGCCCTGCCGCCACCGGAGAACAAGGCCTTCACGGACGTGTGGAGCGCACTGGGCGGGGAGTTGAAACCCTCGCTCGACGTCGTGGTCAGCGCACCCGTCGTGGCGGCACCGGTGTACCCGGCCGGTCCCCCGGCGGAGGAGGGGCTCTCCGTCGACCTGTCGGACCTCTCGAAGCCGGAGGGACCGGAGGAACCGCGGGAGGGCCGCCCCGCGGGGGAACCGCAGGAGCAGCCGGGGCCCGGTGGGCCCCGGGGGTCGGCGACGGGCCCGGCCCCCGGGGTGCCGCGTCCGCGGTCCGCCCGCGCCCGCCGCCGGAACGAGGGCTGATGGACTACCTGCTGACGAGACTGGCCACGGTCGAGGCCCGGGTGCGCGCCGCCGTCGAGGCGCGGCGCGGCAGCGACCCGGAGGCCGACGACCCGTTCCGCGGGCTCTACCTGTCCGACGACACCGTGCGCAGGATCCTCGACGCACCCGACCAGGTGCCCTGGCCCGAGCCGGGGCCCCCGGCCGAACCCGGCGACGGCGACTCCCGGCTGGAACGCCTCGAAGCGGACTTCGGGCTGCTGCCGCTGGACGTGGAGCTGCTGCTGATCGCCCTCGCACCCGACCTCGACCGGCGCTTCGAGCAGCTCTACGGCTACCTCAACGACGACGTCACGCGCCGACGCCCCACCGCCGGGCTGGCGCTGGGACTGTGCGGGGTGCCGGCCGCCTCGGCGCCGGCCCGGGCCCGGCTCTCGGCCGACGGACCCCTGTGCGTACGCGGCCTCCTGCTGGTGGAGGAACACGAACGGCCCTTTCTCGGCCGGTCGTTGCGGGTCCCCGACCGGGTCGCCGCGCACCTGCTCGGCGGCGACGCGGTGGCACCCGAACTCGCCGACCTGCTCCTCCCGGTGGAGGCCGCCGCAGACACCGGACTGCCCGGCGCACCACTGGCGCGGGCGCTGCGGACGGGAGTCTCGCCGGTGTACCTGCGCGAACCCGCCGGCGGGGCCGCCGCGGAACTGGCCGCCGAGGCGCTGGCCGGAGCCGGACGCGGAGCCTTCGTACTGGACCTGGACCGGCTCGCCCGGCACTCGGACCCGGCCCCGCTCGTGCGCTCCGCGGGCCGGGAGGCGGCCATGGCCGGGGCCGGTCTGATCGCCGCCCCCGTCGAGGCCCTGGCGCAGCGCACCGAACTGCTGCGCGCGCTGGCCGCGTTGCCCGTGCCGGTCCTGCTGGCCGGGCAGGCGGGCTGGGACCCCGAATGGTCGGACCGCACCCCGCTGCTGGTGGACGCCGGACGCCTCGGAGCGGCCGCGCGGACCGCCCTGTGGACCTCGGTGCTCGGAGCGGAGCCCGGCGACGCCGTGGCCGCCTTCGTGCTGAGCCCGCGCCAGATGCGCCGGGCGGCGGCCACGGCCCGCCAGCAGGCGGCCCTGGCGGGCACCGACGTACCGGGGGAGGCGGAACTCCTGCACGGAGTCCGGTCCCAGAACACCTCCGGACTCGAACGCCTCGCCCGCCGCATCCAGCCCGGCGTCGGCTGGAACGACCTCGTCCTCCCGCCCGCCGTACTGGGGCAGTTGGGAGAACTGGCGGCCCGCGCCCGGCACCGGGACCAGGTGCTCGGCGACTGGGCGATGCGGCCCGGCGGCGGACGCGGCCGGGGCGTGATGGCACTGTTCGCGGGGGACTCCGGGACCGGGAAGACCATGTCCGCCGAGGTCATCGCGGGGGAACTGGGCCTGGACCTGTACACGGTGGACCTGGCCACGGTCGTCGACAAGTACGTCGGCGAGACCGAGAAGAACCTGGAACGGATCTTCACGGAGGCGGCCGGAGTCAACGGAGTGCTGCTCTTCGACGAGGCGGACGCGGTCTTCGGCAAACGCTCGGAGGTCAAGGACGCGCACGACCGGTACGCGAACGTCGAGAGCGCCTACCTGCTCCAGCGCATGGAGACCTTCGACGGCCTCGCCGTCCTCGCCACCAACCTGCGTGCCAACCTCGACGAGGCCTTCACCCGCCGCCTCGACCTGGTCGTCGACTTCCCGCTGCCGGACGCCGAGCAGCGGCTCGCGCTGTGGGACCGCTGCCTGGGCCCCCGGCTGCCCCGCGCCGACGACCTCGATCTGCCCTTCTGCGCGAGCTCGTTCGAGCTCGCGGGCGGCGACATCCGCTCGGCGGCCGTCACCGCGGCCTACCTCGCGGCCGACGCGGGCCGGCCGGTGACGATGGCCGACCTGGTCGCGGCCGTGGCCCGCGAGTACCGCAAGCTCGGGCGGCTGTGCCTGGAGAGCGAGTTCGGCCCCTACCTCCGGCTGGCCCGGTGAACGCCGCCGTCAGGGCTCGGTGCGGGATTCGTACGCCTTGCGGGCCGCCGCGAAGCGGGTCGCGCCCAGGCGGTCGCGGAGTCCTTCCAGGAGCGGGCGGACCAGGCGGCGGCCGCCCTCACCGCCCAGCAGATCGCCGAGCGTGACCCAGGCCGTCGCCAGGCGCGCGTACGCGCCCGCGTCGTCGCCGAGCGACTCCGCCGCGGCCACCGCTTCCCCCACCGCCGCCAGGTAGGCGATCGGGTCCGTCGCGTCCAGCGCACCCTGCCGCGCCGCGTCGAACCGGCGCAGCGCCAGCTCGGCGTCCCCCGCGAGCAGGGCGATCCGGCCGCCCGTGATGCCGCGCGCGGCCGCCGCGGTCCCGTCGCGCGGCGCCGGGGTCGTGGCCGCCGACCACACCTCCTCCGCCGTCGCCGGGTCCACCCGCGCCACGGCCAGCGCCGCGCCCAGCGCCGCCGCCTCGGCCTCCCCGGGCTCGCCGTGCGCCGCGAACAGTTCCTCGGCGTCCATCAGGTCCGACGCCGCCTCCCGCCACCGCTCCCCGGCCGTCGCGGCGGCGGCCCGCCGCTGCAGGATGCGCGCCCGCACCGGCGCGTCCTGCCCGGAGTCGAGCACGGCGAGCACCGAGCCGAAGGCCTCGTACGCCTCCTCGTGCGCGCCCAGCGCCAGCGACTGCTCCGCCCGCTCCACGTCGAAGGCCCTGCGCACGGCGTCGGGCAGGTCCGAGGCGGCCGCCCGCTCCAGGTTGTGCCGGGCCGCGCCGAGGTCCCCGCGCAGCCGCTGCATCGTCGCCGCCAGCAGCAGGCAGAACCCCTCCCGCGCCGGCTCCCCGGCACCCTTCCAGATCCCGGCCGCCTCCTCCAGCGCGGCCGCCGACGTGCCCAGATCGCCCTCCTCGGTGGCCGCCGTCGCCAACTCCTCCAGGGATTGCGCCAGTTCCGCCCGGTCGCCGCCACCGCGCAGACGCGCCACCTCCGCCCGCGCCGCCGTGCTCGCCGCCGTGCCCGTCGTCGTCATCCGCTCTCCTGTACCGCGTATCCCCGGGCCGTCAGAGCGGCGCGGGCCGCCGCGACGGCAGTCTCCCGCGCGGCCCGGTGCTCACCCGCCCACGTCCGCATCCGGGCCAACAGGTCGTCGTGCGTCCCCTGCGTCCGCTCCTCGTCGCCCGCCGCCTCCTGCCGTTCCCGCCGGGCCTGATCGCGCGTCGCCTCGGTCTCCCCGAGCCGCGCCCGGTTGAGCTCGCGCAACTGCTCGACCTGCTGGCGGCCCCGGTCGAGCTCGCCCGCCGTCCGGGTGTTGCGCTCGTCCACGCCGCCGATACGGGCCTGATCCGCCTCCATGCCGGACCGCCGCCCCTCCATCTGCCCCTGCACGGCATCGGTCTCCCGGACCCGCCCCAGGGCCGCGATCAGCCGGGAGGAGTCGGCGCTCGCGCCCCGCGCGCTGGCACCCAGACTGCCCGGGAGGTACCCGAACAGGCCCGCCAGGCCCTGGAACGCCCGCAGGCTGCCCACCAGCGTGGCCACCGCACCGGCCTGCTGCGCCGACTGGCCCAGGCTGCCGATCGCGCCGGCCGCCGTCGACTGCTGCTCCCGGTTGACGGACTGCGTCTCCCGGGTGGCGGTCGCCTGCGCCTGCCCGCCGGCGACGAGCTGTTGCGACACCTCGCCCGCCCGGCCGAGTTGGGTGTCCTGGCCGCTCTGCGTGGCCGCCTGGCTCGCCATCCGGCCCTCCGTGCCGGCCAGTTCGGCCTGCGCCCGGCGGGTCACGGCGAGCCGTTCGCGCAGCGCGGCGAGCTCGGCGGGGGTACCGGGCGGGGCCGTGTACGCCGGGTTGACCGGCAGGTCCACGGACTCGCCCGGGCGCAGCCCGGCCACGTGCGCGGTGTACGCCGGCCCGCGCCGCGAAGGCTCCGCCACGGCCCCGGCCCCGGCCCCGGCTCCCGTCCCGCCCTCGGCCGTCGGCCCGTGCGCGGTGTCGCCCCGCTCCCGGCCCTCGCGGACGCCGACCATCCCGGGGCCCGGATCCAGTGCGCGCGCCGTCGCGTCCACGCGGGCCGCAGCGGCGGCCCGGTCGGCGCTCAACCGCGCCTCGGCCCCCGCGAACGCCGCCGACCGCTCGGCCGCCGTACCGCCACTGGCGCCGACCCGGGCGCGCTGCTGGAAGTCGGCGAAGTCCCGGTAGCGCTGGGTGCTCGTACCGCCCTCCGGGGTGGTCGTGGTCACGTGGAGGGGAAGCGGGTGGGTGGGGTCGTAGGCGAAGCCCGTGGCTCCGTAGCCGGTCTGGTTCCCGTCGCCGTCGTAGACCGGGAAGTGCAGCTCGGAGCTCTGGCGCCGGCCCGCGGGACCCTCGCCGTGCTGGTGCTGGAGCACACCGAAGTCCCCGCCGGCCTGCGAGGGTTGGCTGTTCAGCGACCGCATCGCGGGATCGGCCGTCGTGGGGTGGCTGTGGTAGATCAGCTCGAGCGGCCCGGACACGGACGGCGGGGCCACCGAGCCCGGACCGCCCTGCATGACGTGGTAGTTGCCGGCGGAGTCCCGCCAGACCCCCGACTCTCGGCCCGGGTCGGCGCGCACCTGAGCCTGGTACTGGGCCATCGCGGCGGCCCGGTCCTGGGTCGGCGGGATGGTCCGGGTGTGGTCCGGGTACGAGGACGCGGGCGCGGCCGGGGTGTGCGGGGTCCCCGCCGGGGAGGCGGGGGAGTGCGGGGTCGCCGTCGGGGCCGCGGCCTGTGTCCCGGTCCCGGTCCCGGTCCCGGTCCCGGGGATGACGCGGCCGGTCGCGGGATCCACGGCCGGACCCGCTCCCGGAGCGGCCAGGGGGCCCGCGCGCAGCATGTCGATGTTGTCCTGGGCGAGCGGGATGTTCTCCGACTGCCAGGCCACCTGGGCGGCCGCGTCGAGGTGGCCGCGCGGGGTGAGCGTGCCGTCGGGGGAGCCCCTGCGGGACTGGGCGACGGCCGCGTCGATGAGCCGTTCCTGCGCCCGGTGGCGGGTGTTGGTGCTCTCGCGGCCGTCCTGGTGGGTCACGGTCGCCGCGACGTCGGAGTCGCGGCGGCTGTGCAGCGGCTGCATGGGCTGGGTGTCCCAGTCCTCCGGCCGGATGCCCGACTCCGGTGCGTGCCGGGCGGCCGCGGTGTGCCCGGCCTGCACGGTGTCGCCGCTCATCCCGGTCGCGGCGCGGTGGTCCGCCGCCTGCTCGTTGGCGTAGGCGCGGGCCTCCGGCTGGGTCCAGGGCGTCTCGCGGCGGGGGAGCTCGGGGCGGTCGTCGGTGAGGCGGGCCTGGACGTTCGGGTCCTCCTCGAGGCTGCGGATCAGGGGGTCGAGATCGCTGAAATCGGCGGGGTCGGCGGCGGCGTGCGGTGCGGGGGCGGCCGCCTGCGGTGCGGGGTCGGCGGCGCCGAGCGGTGTGGGGGAGGAGGGCGCGGGCCGGGCCGCCGTGCCGTCGGCCGTGCCCGGGGAGCGGGTATCGGCTCCGGCGTCGGTGCGGGGCGCGGTTCCCGGGTCGGCGTCGGCGTGGGGCGTCCCGCCGGGTCCCGCGCCGGCGTCCGCGTGCGGCGTCGTACCGTCCGCGTCCACGTGCGTGGTGGGGCCCGGGCCTGTGTCGGCGTCCACGTGCGTCGTCGTGCCCGTCCCCGACCCCGTGTCGATGTGCGAAGTGCTGCCGGAACCCGCGTCGGCGTCCACGTGGGTCGTCGTGCTCGACCCCGACCCCGCTCCCGTGTCGGTGTCGATGTGCGACGTGGTGCCGGTACCTGCGTCGGCGTCCACGTGGGTCGTCGTGCCCGATCCCGACCCCGACCCCGATCCCGAGTCGGCGTCCACGTGCGCGGTCGCGCCCGCGCCCGCCCCGGCGTCCGCGTCGACGTGAGGGGCCGCTCCGGGGGCCTCCGGCATCTCGACGTGCAGGCGCGGGCCCCCGGAGGAGGTCACCGAGCCCGACGGGGCGCCGCCCGTGGCGCGTTCCTGGAGGCGGGTGATGCCCGCGTCGATCCGGTTGCCGCCCCGCGTACCCGCCCACGCGCCCGCCTTCGCGGCCAGCGCGCCGACCGCCGCGCCGCTGACCTGGCTCGCCGCCGAGGACAACTGCTCGCCCTGCTGCTCGATCTGCGCGGGATCGCCCTGGGAGTCGAAGGCGTGCAGGGCGCGCAGCGCCGTGACCACCGGCCGGACGCCGATGTTGATGACGAGCCCGACGGCGGTCGTCGCGAGGCCCATGCCCGTGGCCACCGCCGACAGGGTCAGCGCGAGCGGGGCCAGCGTGCCGCCGGAGAGCACCGCGCCCACCCACATGCCCACCGCGATGCCGCCGAGCACGCCCGCCACGACGTCCATCAGCGCCATCGTGACGTCCAGGACTTCCGCCAGGCCCTCCAGATCGTTCGCGAGCCGCTCGTAGCCCGTCCCCGTCCCCATCCGGCCGATCGTCTGCCCGGTCGCCCCCCAGTCGCGCATGGCCAGCCCGGCGAGGGCCATGACCCCGCCGATGGCCGGGCCGAGGCCCGGTACCGGGGTGGCCGAGACACCGCGCGACACCGCGAGGGTGGCCAGCCGGCGGCCCGCGACCTGGCCGATGGCCGCGCCGATGGCACTCATCGCGAAGCCCATCACGGCGCCGCCGGCCGCGCCGCTCGCCGCGCCCTGACCGGCCATGTCCAGCAGGTACTGCGCCCGCTCGTCGCTGCCCGCCGTGCCGAGGCTCCCGAACGAGCCCGCCCACCGCTCGTGTTCGGCGAGCTCGGTGGAGATCAGGTCGCCGTCACCGGGATCGGCGGCCGGGCCCTCCCCGGTCTCCGCTTCCCCGGTGTCGCCCACGGGCCCGTCCTCGGCCCGGTGTCCGGCCGCCCGTTGTCCCTCGGCGCTCTCCGCGCCGGGCCGGGCTCCGTGTCCGGCGGCGCCGGGGGCGGGGGCCGGGCCCCGGCCCGGAGTCTCGGGCCCGTGCGCGCCCCGCGGCCCCGGGACGGCCGGGGTCCCGTGCCGGGCCGCGCTCCCGGAACCGTGCGCCGCGGGGTCCGAGGAGTCCGGGGGGTCCGGAGGGGTGGTGCGGGCCCCGCCCGTACGGGCCCGCGCGCCGCTCCCCGCCGCGCCCTCCGGGCCCGTTTCCGTCTCGGCCTCGGTTCCCGCCCGGTGATCCGGCCGTGCCTCCCGTCCGGCTTCCGGTCCCGTCGGGGAACCGGGCCGGGGGCGCGGCCGCGCCGAGGGTTCGAGCCGCTGCAGGGCCAGGGCCCGGCTGACCGCGCCGTTGCCCGCGAGCCGCTGCATGCCGACCAGCCGGCTGATCGCGGCCGCGCTCGCCCTCGTACCGCCCGTGGTGTCCGTACCGGCCCCGGAGCCGACGGGGCCCTGCGCCTCGGAACCCTGTGCGTCCGGGCCCGGTGCGTCCGGGCCCGGTCCGCCGGGGCCCCGTCCGCCCGCTCCGCCGAGGATCGAAGCCACCGCCCGGTTGCCGGGTCCGTCCGGGCCCGGGGCGCGGCGGGCCGCCGCGCCGGCCCCCTCGGTGGCCTCGGCGGTGTCCCGCGGCTGCTTCGAGGTCCGGTCCACGCAGGCAGGGTGGTATCCGGCCGTCGGGGCGTGAAGTGCCACGGGTCTGGGCGGGCGCGCACCCGGGTCTGCCCGTCCGGGCACTTCAGGGTTCCCCCGAAGGCGCACGACCGGTCATGACCTTCGAGGGGCCCGGGGCGGGAGGGTGAGATCAACCGTCGTACCCCAGGGGGAGGACCCGGATGCCGTCGTACCTGTCACCAGGCGTCTACGTCGAAGAGGTCGAGGCCGGCTCGCGCCCGATCGAGGGTGTGGGTACCGCCGTCGCCGCCTTCGTCGGGCTGGCAGCGGCCGGACCCTACAACGCGCCCACCCTGGTGACCAACTGGAGCCAGTTCACCGCGACCTTCGGGGACTTCACGGAGGGGGCCTACCTCGCCCACTCCGTCTACGCGTACTTCCTCAACGGCGGCGGCACCTGTTACGTCGTGCGCGTCGGCGGGGAGACGGCCGACGGCGCCGCCCCGGCACCGGCCGCGCCCGCGGCCGTCACGGGCAAGAGGGGCAAGCCGGGCGCGCTGCCGGCCGGCGCCCGTACGGCGCTCGGCGGGTTCCACGTCGCCGCGCTGGAAGGGACCGGCGAGGGGATCAGCGTCGAAGTCGCCGACGTGGGAGGCGAATCGCCGGCCGAGGACGCCTTCACCCTGAACGTGAAGCGCGGGGACCGTACGGAGGAGACCTGGGAGGTTTCCAGCAAGCGCGGCAACCGCAACTACGTCGTGACCGTCGTACGGGACCGCTCCCGCCTGGTCACCGTCGAGGACGCCGGCCCGACCCAGGCACTGGCCCGGCCCGACAACCAGACGGTGGCCGTGGCCCCGGCGCCCGTCCCGGTCGCCGCCGTGCCCGCGACCGTCACCCCGGCCTCGTACGTGGGCAGTTCGGACGACCGGACCGGCTTCGGCGGCCTGGAGACGGTGGACGAGATCACCATGCTCGCCGTGCCGGACGTGATGAGCGCGTACGAGCAGGGCGCGCTCGACGCGGAGGGCGTCAAGGCGGTGCAGCTCGCGATGATCGCGCACTGCGAGCTGATGGGGAACCGGGTCGCGATCATCGACCCGCTGCCGGACCTCTCCCCGCAGCGCGTCAAGGACTGGCGGATGACGGGCGCGGGCTACGACTCCAAGTACGCGGCCCTGTACTACCCGTGGGTCAAGGTCGCCGATCCCTCGTCCGGGCAGACCCGGTTCGTCCCGCCGAGCGGGGCGATGGCCGGCGTGTGGGCGCGCAACGACGAGAGCCGCGGCGTGCACAAGGCGCCCGCGAACGAAGTGGTGCGCGGCGCCGTGGACCTGGCCGTCCACCTCACCAAGGGCGAGCAGGACCTGCTCAACCCGATCGGGGTCAACTGCATCCGCTCCTTCGCGGGCCGGGGCATCCGGGTGTGGGGCGCGCGGACCCTGTCGTCCGACCCGTCCTGGCGGTACCTGAACGTGCGCCGGCTCTTCAACTACATCGAGGATTCCATCCTCATCGGCACCCAGTGGGTGGTCTTCGAGCCCAACGACGACGCGCTGTGGGCCCGGATCCGGCGGACGATCTCGGCGTTCCTGGTGAACGAGTGGCGGCGCGGCGCCCTCTTCGGGCTGACGCCCGACGAGGCCTTCTACGTGAAGTGCGACCGCGAGACCAATCCGGCCGAGGGGATCGACGCCGGCCAGGTGGTCTGCGAGATCGGCATCGCCCCCGTGAAACCCGCCGAGTTCGTGATCTTCCGGCTGGCCCAGTTCTCGGGCGGCACCAGTCTCGTCAACGAGTAGACGGCACCCGTCTCGTCGGCGGGCGGGCCCCACCCGTCCCGTCGGCGAGCAGCAGCGGCAATCGGTAATCGTTTAGGGAGTCAGCGGCATGGCACTGCCCGACATGGACACCTCGGTCGGCCACTCATTCGGGCTGGAGATCGACGGGGTCGTCATCAAGCAGATCAACGAGGTGACGGGCCTGAAGATGGAACAGGACGTCATCGAGCTCAAGCAGAACACGGCGGACGGCAAGTACGTCATCAAGAAGCTGCCCGGGCGCCCGAAGGCGGGCGAGGTCACGCTCACGCGCGGTCTGACCGCCGACAACAACTTCGAAAAGTGGATCAAGGACGCGCGGTTCGGGAAGATGGGCTCGGCCCGCAAGGGCGGCGCGATCATCGTCTTCGACTACGAGGGCCAGGCGATCAAGCGGTACACGCTGGTCAACGCGTGGCCGAAGAGCCTGGAGATCAGCTCGCTCAAGGCGGGCGACACCAGTGTCCTGACCGAGAAACTCGTCATCACGTACGAGCAGATGGACGTGGCGTGATCCGCTGATGCGACGACAGATGGCATCGCCCCCGCGGGTGGAGGACGCGGCGGCACCGCCGCCCGCCGCCGAGCCGGCGCGGGGCGACACGATGCGTACGGAGTTCGCCTTCGAGCTGCCGCGCGGCTACGTGGACGGCGCGGGCCAGGTGCACCGCACCGGCGTGATGCGCCTGGCCACCGCGCGCGACGAGCTGGTGCCGCTGCGGGACGACCGGGTGCGGGAGAACCCGGCCTACCTGTCGGTGGTGCTGCTGGGGCGCGTGGTGGAGCGGATCGGCTCGGTCACGGACGTCCACGCCGGGGTGATCGAGGACCTCTTCGCCTCCGACCTGGCCTTCCTGCAGGACTTCTACCGCCGGATCAACGCCGAGGGCCACACCCGGGCGCAGGTGACGTGCCCGTCGTGCGGGACCGACATCGCGGTGGACCTCTCGGGTGGTGGGCGCCTGGGGGAATCGTGACGTACGCGGCGGACGACCTGTACGGCGAAGTCGCGTACATCGCCTACCACTTCCACTGGCCCATGGACTCGCTGCTCGATCTGGAACACGCGGACCGGCGGCGGTACGTGGACCAGATCGCGCGGTTGAACCGGCTGGCCGGGGGGCGGTGAACGGTGGTGTTCGACGCGTTGCGCGCACGGCTGCGGGGCCGCCCGGACGGGGCCGGCCCGGCGGCCGCCCCGGAGGCCGCCGCCGCTGCGGCGGCGGAGCCGGGCCCCGGACCCGGGGAAGCCGCTCCCGCGCGCCCCGCCCCGGCCTGGCCCGGACTCCCGGTCCAGCGCAGCACGTTCGGCGCGGCTCCGCTGCTCACCGACCCGCGGGGCTTCGG
>NZ_JBSGXB010000144.1:0-17822 GCF_053609185.1 Streptomyces sp. NPDC054956
CCCGGGTTCCGTACGGAACCCGGGCCCTTCGGTCTGTCCACCTGACGCGCGCGCGGCCTTGCCGGCCGCGCCGCGCGGCCTACTGGTGCGGCTTGACGGCCTTCTCGACCGGCTCCGTGGACTTGGTCTCCACCGGCTTGCGCAGCGCGATGTTCAGCTCGCGCAGGCGGGACTCCTCCAGGATGGTGGGAGCACCCATCATCAGGTCCTGCGCGTTGCCGTTCAGCGGGAAGGCGATGGTCTCGCGGATGTTCGGCTCGTCGGCCAGCAGCATGACGATGCGGTCGACGCCGGGGGCGATGCCACCGTGCGGCGGGGCGCCGAGGCGGAAGGCACGCAGCATGCCCGCGAACTCGCGCTCGACGGTCTCGGCCTCGTAACCGGCGATCTCGAAGGCCTTCAGCATGACCTCGGGCTCGTGGTTGCGGATGGCGCCGGAGGACAGCTCGATGCCGTTGCAGACGATGTCGTACTGCCACGCCAGGATGTCGAGCGGGTCCTTCTCCTCCAGGTCCTTCATGCCGCCCTGCGGCATGGAGAACGGGTTGTGGGAGAAGTCGATCTTGCCGGTCTCCTCGTCCGCCTCGAACATCGGGAAGTCGACGATCCAGCAGAACCGGAAGACGTCCTCCTCGAACTGGCCGGCGCGCTTGGCGGCCTCGACGCGGACGCCCGCCATGATCTTGGAGACCTCGGCGAACTCGCCCGCACCGAAGAACACGGCGTGGCCGGCGGCCAGACCCAGGCGCTCGGTGAGGACCTTGACGTTCTCCTCGGTGAGGAACTTGGCGATCGGGCCGGTCAGCGCGCCGTCCTCGCCCACGCGGACCCAGGCCAGGCCCTTGGCGCCCAGCGAGATCGCGTACTCGCCGAGGCCGTCGAAGAACTTGCGCGGCTGGGCGGCGGTGTCCGGGACGGCCAGGGCGCGCACGTGCTTGCCGGCGAACGCCTTGAACTCCGAGCCCTCGAACACGTCGGTGATGTCGACGAGCTCCAGCTTGGAACGCAGGTCGGGCTTGTCGTTGCCGTACTTCAGCATCGACTCGCGGAACGGGATCCGCGGGAAGGGGGAGGTGACCTCGCGGCCCTTGCCGAACTCGGTGAAGATCTCCGTCATCAGCCGCTCGATGGGCTGGAAGACGTCCTCCTGCTCGACGAAGGACATCTCGACGTCGAGCTGGTAGAACTCGCCCGGCGAACGGTCGGCGCGGGCGTCCTCGTCGCGGAAGCAGGGCGCGATCTGGAAGTACCGGTCGAAGCCGGAGATCATCAGCAGCTGCTTGAACTGCTGCGGCGCCTGCGGGAGCGCGTAGAACTTGCCCGGGTTCAGGCGGGACGGGACGACGAAGTCACGGGCGCCCTCGGGGGAGGTCGCGGTGAGGATCGGGGTCGCCATCTCGTTGAAGCCGAGGGCCACCATCTTGGAGCGGATGGAGGCGATGACGGCCGAGCGCAGCATGATGTTGCGGTGCATGCGCTCGCGGCGCAGGTCGAGGAAGCGGTACTCCAGGCGCCGCTCCTCGTTCACACCGTCGTCGGTGTTGATGGTGAAGGGCAGCGGGGCGGCCGCGCCGAGCACCTCGACCGAGGTGACCTCGACCTCGATGTCGCCGGTGGCGAGCTCCGGGTTCACGTTGTCGGCGCCGCGGGAGACGACCTTGCCGTCGATGCGGACGACGGTCTCCTTCGTGACGCTGCTGAGCGCCTCGTTGGCGGCCGTACCGGGACGGGCGACGAGCTGCGTGATGCCGTAGTGGTCACGCAGATCGATGAAGAGGATGCCGCCCAGGTCTCGACGATTGTGCAGCCAGCCGCTCAGCCGGACGTCGGAGGCGACGTCGGAGGCACGAAGCTCGCCGCACGTGTGGGACCTGTACCGATGCATCAGTCATCCAGTTCTACGCGATACCAGGGTGGATTCAACCGTCCCAAGGTTACCGTCCGGGACGGGAGCCCGTGCGGGCGTGCCCGTGGGGGTCCGCGCACGGGTCCCCGCGAGGGAGTGGTGAACAGGCACGTCAGGCGTATGACCTGTAAAGATGACCGGGTGCGCACAGAGGACGTCCTGGCCGCCATCGCGACCGGATTGTGGCGATGGGACAACGCCTCCGGGACGGTCACCCTCGACAGCGAGGCCGCCCGGCTGCTCGGGCTGCCCGCCGAGCCCGCCGTGCTGTCCGAGGTCGCCGTGCGCTCCCGCTTCCACCCGGTGGACTGGAACGAGATCAACGGCATCGTGAACCTCGCGGTCGCCGAGGGCACCCTCGCCGAGGCCCGGCTGCGGATCATGGACGAGGACGGGCGCGTACTGCGCACCGTACGGAGCCGCTCGAAGCCGCTGGAGAACCGCACCGACGACGGCCGCCTCGACTACGAGCTGATCGGCACCATCCAGGAGATCGCCGAGGCCCAGCCCGGCACCACGGCCGTGCACACCCCGATCACCGGCGACTGGCGCCGCTCGCGCGAGGCGTTCCTGCTCGACGCCGGACGGGCCCTGGCCGAGGCGCGCTCCACCGCCGAGGTGCTGCGGGTGGCGGCCTCGCTGTCCATGCCCGGTTTCATCCCCGACGGGCTGGCCGTCTTCGGGGTGGCCGGCACCCGGCTGTCGATCATCGGGCACCACGGGCACGACCCCGGGGACGAGGGGCCCTTCGCGGACATGCCCCTGGAGACCGACTATCCGGCCGCGGAGGTCGTCCGTACCGGGCGGGCGATCTACCTCCCCAGCCCCGAGGACTACAAACGGCGCTTCCCGGCCACCTGGCCGCTCGCGCAGCGCTTCGGCCGGATCTCCTGGGCCTTCCTGCCGCTGGTCGTCGCCGGGCGGACCATGGGCGCCTGGATGGCCGCGTTCAAGCACCCGGTGTCCTTCTCCCCCGACGAGCGGTCCGTCCTGACCACCGTGGCCCGGATGCTCGCGCAGGCCCTGCAGCGCGCCGGGGTGGCCGAATCCGAGCGGGAACTCACCACCGGCCTGCAGCGGTCGATGATGCCCCAGCTCGGCCCGGAGATCCCCGGCATGCAGATAGCGGCGCGGTACGTGCCGACCGGCGGCGGGCTCCAGGTCGGCGGCGACTGGTACGACATGATCCCGCTGCCGTCGGGACGGTTCGCGCTGGTCATCGGCGACGTCCAGGGCCACGACGTCCGGGCGGCCGGGCTCATGGGCCAGCTGCGGATCGCTGTGCGCGCGTACGCCTCCGAGGGCCACCGGCCCGACGCGGTGCTCTCGCGCGCCTCGCGGTTCCTCGCGGGGCTGTGCTCGGAGCGGTACACCGATACCGACACGGGCACGGGCACCGGCCCGGACTCGGACTCGGACGCCGACTTCCAGAGTCCGCGCTTCGCGACCTGCCTGTACGTGGAGTGCGATCCGCAGACCGGCCTGCTGGAGGTGGCCCGCGCCGGGCACCCCGACCCGGCGATCCGGATGGCCGACGGCACGGTCCTGATGCGGCCGACGGCGGGCGGGCTGCCGCTCGGCATCGTGCCGGACACCGACTATCCGACGACGAGCTTCACCCTGGAGCCCGGCGAGACGATGATGCTGTGCACCGACGGGCTCATCGAGACGGGCGGGCACGACCTCGACACGGGCTGGGCGCGGCTGCGGGCGATCCTGGAGTCCGACACGCACGACCCGGAGGGCCTGGACCCCGGCCACCTGGAGCCCCGGCACCTCGAAAGGCTGGCGGACCTGCTGGTCCAGGCGGTGCACGGCCCGTCCTCGCACCACACCACCGGACCGCTGGCCGACCGGCGCGAGGACGACATAGCCGTGGTCCTGCTGTGCCGCGAGGGCGCGGGCTGCGGCTGCGAGAGCCCGCTGCTGCACCCCTCCCGGCGGAGCCGGCGCACGATGCTCACGGTCGCGCAGGCGGAGCCGGAGCGGGTCGCGGGGGTGCGCCAGCAGATCCGGGAGCTGCTGCACGACTGGGCGGACGCCGAGCAGGTCGACTCGGCGGTGCTGATGGTCTCCGAGATGGTGACGAACGTACTGGTCCACACGGACGGGGACGCCCTGCTGATGGCGGAGGCGGTGGGCGAGCTCGGCTCGCGCCGGCTGCGGGTGGAGGTGGCGGACGCCTCCGACGAGCTGCCGCACAAGCGTCACCCGGGGGAGATGGCGTCGAGCGGGCGGGGCGTCCTGCTGCTGGAGATGCTGGCGGACCTGTGGGGCGTGGACCCGCGCGGCGAGGGCAAGTCCACCTGGTTCGAACTCCACGAGCAGTCCAAGCCGGACGGCACGGACGAGGCCCCCGCGCACGACCACGCCGACGCCGGCGCGGGCGCCCCCGAGGCGTAGCCCGCCCCACCGGCGGGGCGCGGCCGGGCCCCGGCCCCTGGCTCCTGGGGCCCCTGCACCGGCGGGGTGCTGGCCGTGCAGGTGCTGGAGGGGCACGTCCTGCAGCCGATGATCCAGAGCCGGACCGTGCAGATGCATCCGGCGGTGGTCATGCCGGCGATCACGGCCGGGGCGAGCGTCGCCGGCATCCTTGGGATGCTGCTGGCCGTACCGCTGACCGCGGCCGCCTTCGGGGTCCTGTCCGAGCTGCGGACCAGGTACGGGGCGGGGGCCGGGACCCAGCCCGTGTGACCCGGATCACATTCCGCCGGGTGTCACGTTCTCGGCGGCCCGTTTGTCCCATGGGCATGACTCACACCAAGAGCGTGCTGCTGGCAGGGGCGAGCGGGGTCTTCGGGCGCCACATCGCCGAGGAGCTCACCGCGGCGGGCCACACCGTCCTGACCCTGGGGCGGGGCGCCGGGAACGACGTGGTCGCGGACCTGATGGACCGGGAGGGACTGCTGCGGGCCGTGGCCGGGCTGGAGGCCGACACCGTCGTGCACGCGGCGACGGCGCTGCGCAAGCCCCCGATGATGCACCGGGACATGGCCGGGACCGACGCGCTGCGGGTCACGGGGACCGCCCACCTGGTCGAGGCGGCGCGGGCGGTCGGGGCGCGGCGGATGATCGCCGAGTCGATGGCGTTCGGCTACGGGTACCGGGACTTCGGGGACCGCCCGGTCACGGAGGAGGACGTCTTCGGGCCGACCGGCCTGGACGCCCCGTCCCAGCGGCACGTGGACGCCATGCGGACCAAGGAGCGGCTGATGCTGGAGGCCGACGGGATCGAGGGCATCGCGCTGCGGTTCGGCCTGTTCTACGGACCCGGCGGCACCGAGGCCCTGGTGGAGCCGCTGCGCAAGCGGAAGCTCCCGGCGGTCGCCGACGGGGGCCGGGTGCTGCCGTGGGTCCAGCTGCGGGACGCGGCCCGCGCGGTCGCGCTGGCGGTCGAGGGCGGCCGGCCGGGGCAGGCCTACAACATCGTGGACGACACCCCGACGGGCTTCGGCGCGCACATGAACGCGGTCGCCGCGGCGTACGGCGCCCCCCGGCCGAGGAGCATGCCGGCCTGGCTGACGCGGCCGATGCCGTACGCGTACAAGATGTTCACCACCAGCATGCGGCTGTCCAATGCCAAGGCCCGGACGGACCTCGGCTGGACCCCGCGGTACGCGGGCTGCGCCGACGGCCTCGCGGCGATGGCCGGCTGACGGCGGAACGGATCCGGACCAGAGACTGGAGCGGACCGGAACGGGCCAAAACTGGCGGGAACAGTCCGGAGCAGGTGCGAACGTGCCTGGTTTTGGGACGATATGCCAATGACGATCAAGAGCGAGTCGGAGCAGAAGCAGGAGCAGGAGCCCCCGACCGGACAGGACCCCCTCACCGGCCAGGACCCCTTCACCGAGCACCGGCGGCTGCTGTTCGCCACCGCCTACCGGATGCTGGGGACGGTCACCGACGCGGAGGACATGGTCCAGGACGCCTGGCTGACCTGGAACAAGGCGGACCGCTCCGGGGTGCGCCACCCCAAGGCCTACCTGGTCCGGACGGTGACCAACCTGTCCCTGAACCGGCTGACCTCGGCCCGGGCCACGCGCGAGGAGTACATCGGGCCGTGGCTGCCCGAGCCGCTGCCCGCCGCGCCCGACGTCGCCGAGGGGAGCGAGCTGGCCGAGAGCGTCTCGACGGCGATGCTGGTCGTACTGGAGACCCTCTCCCCCGTGGAGCGCGCGGTGTTCGTGCTGCACGAGGTGTTCGGCTACTCGCAGGTGGAGATCGCCGGGTTCCTGGACCGCCCGGAGGCCACGGTCCGGCAGATCTCGCGCCGGGCGCGCAGCCACGTACAGGCCCGGCGCCCGCGCTTCGACACCGATGCCGCCCGGCGCGCGGAGGTCACCGCGCACTTCATGAGCGCCTGCGCCGGCGGCGATCTGAACGCCGTGATGGAGCTGCTCGCCCCCGAGGTGACCGCGTGGTCGGACGGCGGGGGCAAGGTCGTCGCCCCGCGCCGCCCGCTGCGGGGCACCACCGAGGTCGCCCGCTGGCTGCTGCGCGTCCACGCCAAGGCCGAGACGGCGGCCGCCACCCTCACCACGGCCGTCTTCAACGGCGAACTCGGCCTCCTGTACCTCCTGGAGGGCGTGCCCATGGGCGTGCTCACCTTCGACCTGGAAGACGGCCGCCTGCGCAACCTGCGCTTCCAGGTCAACCCCGACAAGCTGCGCAACCTGCGCGGGGACGGCGGTCCCGCCGCGGAAGTCGCCTGACACGATCAATGGCAGCAATGGTGCTACCTTCATTAGCATCATGCTGCTGAGACTGGACACCACGGACAGCCGCCCGCTCCACGAGCAGGTGGCGGGGGCGATCCGGCGCGCCATCGCCGAAGGCGAGTGCGCGCCCGGCGACCGGCTCCCGCCGGCTCGCGATCTCTCCCTGGCGCTGGGCGTGAACGCCAACACGGTCCTACGGGGCTTGCGCGCCCTCCGGGACGAAGGGGTGCTGGAGTTCCGGCGCGGCCGCGGGGTCACTGTCGCCGAGGGCGCGGACCAGCGGTCCGAACTGCTCGTCCGAGCCCGCCGGCTGGTCGCCGACGCGGCCCGTCTGGGGTACAGCAGGAGCGATCTCATCGACCTGATCAGGGGGCTGTCGTGACCGTCCGGACGAACACGAAGCGGAGGACGGGCCCCCGGTGGGGCGCCGCGATCTGGGTGGTGGGCGTACTCGCCGCGCTGGGCGCCCTTCCGCCCGCCGCGAGCAGTCGGCTGCCGGAACGCCTCGCCACCCACTGGGACGGCGCCGCCCCCGACGGCTCGATGCCCCTGTGGGCGGCGGCCCTGTTTCCCGCCCTCCTGTGGGCGGCCCTGGCGGCCTCCCTCGCCTTCGCGGGCCGGCGTGACGGGGCTCCCGCGCGGACCTGGGCCGCCGCCGCACTGCTGTCGGGCGGAGTGTTCCTGGCCGGCGTACAGGCTTCGATCGTGCGCGCCAATCTGGACCGGGCCGACTGGCGGGACGCCGGGTCGGTGGGTACCGGGGTCGCCATCACCGCCGTGGCCGCGGTCACCGCGGGGCTGCTCGGATGGCTGGCCGGGCGGCGCGGGGCCCACACCCTTCCGGCGGACCGGGCCGCGGCCGGCGAGCTGATGGAGATTCCCGCGGGGGAACGCTTCGTCTGGCTCTCCCGCACCGCCAACCCCTGGCTCCACCTGACCGCCGCCCTCACCGGCCTGGTGGCCGTGGCCGGCGCACTGGCGGCCGCATGCGGCCTGATCGGCCTGGAGTGGATGCTGATCGCACCGTTCGCCATCGCCTCCGTCCTGGTGCTCTTCTGCGCGTCCGTGCAGGCACGCGTGACGGACTCCGGCCTGGAGGTGGCCTTCGGTCCGCTCGGCTGGCCGCGGCGAAGCTGGCCGGCGCAGGACATCGACTCGGCCCGGGTGGAGGTTCGCACCCCCGCGCAGGTCGGCGGCTGGGGCTACCGCCTCAGCGGGCTGGGCACGACCGTCATGCTCCGTGCGGGCGAATGCCTGGTCATCCACCCCCGCCGAGGCGTCGAGTTCGCGGTGAGCGTCGACGACGCCGAACGCGGTGCCGCACTGCTCAACACCTTTTCCGCACAGCACGCGGCCTGACCGCCACCGCCCTTTGCGTGGCCGGGGCTGCGGTCGGCGCGTGAACGCCCGGTCCGGCCCGGTCTTTCCTCCGGGCCGGTCGGCCGTCCGGCCCGGGAAGTCCGTACCGGACCGGTCAGTCCACCCTGCCGGGTCATGCGGGGCGGGTCAGTCCTCCGACGCCTCGCCGGTGCCGCGGTGGCCGAGGCCGGTGCGCGCCGTGGTGGGGATGCGCCCCAGCCGTCCGGCCTGGAAGTCGTCGAACGCCTGCTGCAGTTCGTGCTGGCTGTTCATGACGAACGGCCCGTAGTGCGCCATCGGCTCCCGGATCGGACGCCCGCCGAGCAGCACGATCTCCAGGTCCGGGGCGTTGGAGTCCTGGGACTCGTCCGCCCGCAGGGTCAGCGAGCCGCCCTCGCCGAAGACCGCGGTCTGCCCGGTGTGGATCGGCCGCCGGTCCTCGCCGACCGAGCCGCGCCCCGCCAGTACGTACGCCAGGGCGTTGAAGTCCTCGCGCCACGGGAGGGTGATCTGCGCGCCGGGGGTCACCGTCGCGTGGATCATCGTGATCGGGGTGTGGGTGATGCCGGGGCCCTGGTGGCCGTCCAGCTCACCGGCGATGACGCGGAGCAGGCCGCCGCCGTCCGGGGTGGAGAGCAGCTGGACCTGGCCGCCGCCGATGTCCTGGTAGCGCGGGGGCATCATCTTGTCGGAGGCGGGGAGGTTCACCCACAGCTGGAGGCCGTGGAAGAGCCCGCCGGACACGACGAGGGACTCCGGCGGGGCCTCGATGTGCAACAGGCCGCTGCCCGCCGTCATCCACTGGGTGTCGCCGCCGTTGATGACTCCGCCGCCGCCGTTGCTGTCCTGGTGGACGAAGGTTCCGTCGATCAGGTAGGTGACGGTCTCGAAGCCGCGGTGGGGGTGCCAGGGGGTGCCCTTGGGCTCGCCCGGCGCGTACTCCACCTCGCCCATCTGGTCCATCATGATGAACGGGTCGAGGTACGGGTAGTTGATCCCGGCGAACGCGCGACGTACCGGGAATCCCTCGCCCTCGAAACCACCGGGAGCGGTCGTGACGGCCAGCACCTTCCGGGCGGTCGTCTCCGGGGCGGGCTCCGCGACGCGCGGGAGCGTCAACGGGTTCTCCACAGTCACTGCAGGCATGGTCGGAACCTCCTTCTGGCGTCGAGTTTAGTTGAAACCCGAACTTTCTGCCACCCGCCAGAACAGAAGGGACCCCGGGGGAATTCCCCCGGGGTCCCAGGTTCAGCATGCGCCTGTGGATCAGCCGGTGCAGGCCGGGTCGGCGTAGCGGCACACGTGGGCCGTGGCGGCCTCGGCCGGGGCCGCCGCGAGGGCGCCCACGCCCACGGCCAGGGCCACGGTGGCCAGCACGGCGGCCGCCTTCGCGCGGAGCCCCTTGCGGGTGACGGAGGTCGTACGAGTCATCACTGTCTCCTCAGGTCGGGATCGGGATCGAGAGCGAGTGGGGCTGTGGGGGACCCCCGTGCGTCCCCCCACAGACCGATGCCCGGGAGTCACGGCCGCCGCCGTGATCCTTCCGGGCCGGGGCGCGGGGCCTACGGCTCGAGCGAGACCGAGTTGAACGGGGTCATGTCGACCACCGCCGTGTGGTCCTGATACACCGCGAAGTCACAGTTGGTGCCGTTGGTGTTCCGGCACAGCCAGATCTTCCACCCGTCGGTCTGGTTGTTCTCGACCAGGTGTCTGCCGGTGTAGGAGTAGATCCTGTGGGCGCCGTACTTGTAGTACCAGTTGCGGATCCCGCTGTCCGCGGTGGCGCCCCAGTAGATGCAGGCGTAACCGTCCGGGCATTGGTCCAAGGCCGACGCCGGCGATGCCGTCAGGACCCCCGTACCCAACGCCATCACCCCCGTGGCCGCCATCGCCAGGAGCTTCGTTCGTAACGACGTGCGCGACATGGCACTCTCCCCCGTCAGTAAGGGCGGGCGTCCCCCCGCGACACCCACTTTCGGCCGCGGCCGACGCCGCCGCGATCCTTTCGGCCACCGCCGAAAGCTCAGCCGCCGCTGTGGAGGAGGTCCACGCCCAGGGCGGTCGCCGAGTGGAGGACCGCCTTGCCGTCGCGGGCCGTGGTGATCAGCCCGGCCGCGCGCAGGGTGCGGGTGTGCTCGGAGACCGAGGGCAGGCTGATGTCGAGGTCCCGGGCCAGCTCGGACGTGGTGCGCTGCTCGATCAGGAGTTGCAGCACGGCCGCCCGCGTCCGCCCGAGCAGCGCGTCCAGCGCGCCTTCCGCCCGCTCCGGGGACACCAGCGGCAGCGGGGTCAGCGCCGGGTAGAGGAGTACGTACGTCCCGTCCGGGTGGTCGTCCAGCAGCGGCCGGCCCGTCCAGAACGGCGAGGGCATCAGGACCAGGCCGCGCCCGCCCAGCCTCACCTCGTAGTCCGGCGGCCGGTCCACCTCGAAGACGAGGCCCGACCAGTCCGCCGCCTGGTGGGTACTGGCCAGGCAGGCCTTGATCCCGTGGGCGGCCAGGAGCCGGGTCCGCCAGGCGACGTCCGCCTGGAAGGACTGCCGGATCCGCGGCCAGTGCGGGGCGATGAGCACGTCGTACGCGGACCGGATCGCGCAGTCCAGCTGGTCCCAGGCCTCCCGGTCGAGCCCCCACAGGGCGCGCAGCCAGGCCGGGGAGCCGGGGGCGCGGGTGGCGGCGCGGGTCAGGCCCTCGGGGGTCAGGAAGGGCGCCCGGTCCCGGATGACGACCAGGCCCTCCTCCAGGCTCCGCGCGTACGGCTCCACGAAGTGCGGGTTGTCGCCGTCGGGGCGCAGCAGGTCGAACAGCGGGCGCACCCGGCCCGGCAGCTCACGGGCGGCGAGGCTGCGCCAGCGGCCGAAAACCGCCTGCTCGTCCGTGCGCTGCGTGGCGACGAGCGCCAGGGCCAGCTCCACCAGCGGCAGCGGCTCGCTCGCGAAGGTGACGTTGAGGAGGTCCTCGGCCTCGAAGTGCACTCTGAGCATGGTCCGCCCCCCGGCAGAGCTCCCCCGGGCCGGCCCGCCCGGCCCGGCACGGACCCGGCGTCGACGCCGACCCGTCCGTGTGGCTACGGCGTGATGCCTAGCCGTACATGCGGCGCATCGCGTAGTCCACCATCTGCTCGACGGCCTTCGCGTCGAAGACCATCCGGTGATCACCCTCCATGTCGAGGACGAAGCCGTAGCCCGTGGGCAGCAGGTCGATCACCTCGGCACCGGTGATCACGAAGTACTTGGACTCCTTGCCGGCGTACCGGCGGAGCTCCTTGAGCGTGGTGAACATGGGGATGACCGGCTGCTGCGTGTTGTGCAGCGCCAGGAAGCCCGGGGTCTCGCCGCGCGGGCAGTAGACCTTCGAGGTCGCGAAGATCTGCTGGAAGTCCTCGGCGGACAGCGACCCGGTCGTGAAGGCGCGCACCGCGTCCGCGAGGGACGGCGGCGAGGGCTCGGGGTACAGCGGCGGCTGCTGCTGCGCGTAGCCCTGCTGGGGCTGGGCGTAGCCCTGCTGCCCCGCGCTCACGTTCTGGTCATAGCCGTACATGGGCCGAAGCCTACCGATGGCGTGGCCCGCCGGTGCGTCGAGTTCCGGTCAGGGGTGCTTCAGCCCGTCGACGAAGCCCGCCCACGCCGCAGCCGAGACCACCAGGACAGGCCCGTTGTCGACCTTGGAATCCCGGACGGGGACGATCCCGACGAACCCGTCGGCCACTTCGACGCAGTCGCCGCCATCGCCGTTGCTGTGGCTGCTCTTGCGCCAGCGGGCAGCACCGCGGAAGGCCTCCGCCACCTCGACGCAGTTGCCGCCGTCGCCATTGCTGTAGCTGCTCTTGCGCCAGCTGGCCGCTCCCAGGAAGCCCTCCGCAACCTCCACGCAATCCCCGCCCGTGCCGTTGCTGTAGCTGCTCTTGCGCCAAGTAGCGGCGCTCAAGTCAAATCCGGTGCTTGCCATTTCGGTAGTCCTCTGCCGCAGCATCGAGAAGGTCCAGGGACGCCTCCGGCGGCAAAGCGGCAGCCCTCAGCAGATCGTAAGACCTGCGGTACTCCTTCACGAGGGCCGGAAAGTCGATGAGTTGCCCGCTGTGCAGGCTCTCCACGTAGACCACGGGTGGCGCGTCCGCGAAGGTCATCAACTTGGCCATTCCCATCATGAGGGAGTGAGCGGCGGCCGTTTGCGGGACGACTTGCAGAATGGACCGCGTCCGGCGGAACACGGCCGCGATGTGCTCCAGGAGCTCAGCCATCTGGCTCGCGGGCAGGACCGGGCGGCGGATCACCGACTCGTCCAGGATCGCCCAGAACTCGGGTGGGCACTCCTTGTCGAAGAGCTTGGCGCGCCCCATCCGGGCGACGACCAGCTTCTCGATCGCCGCGTCGGTCGTGCGGGGCATCGCGGCTCGGCTGATCGCCCGCGCATAGTCGGGCGTCTGGAGCAGCCCCGGAACGAGCATCGGCGCCCATTCCTCGATGGTCTCCGCGAACGGCTCCATCTCCGCCACATCCGCGAAGTACTCCGCGTGCCCGGACTGCTTCGCCCTGCGCGCATCTTCACAGCGGCGCGCGAAAAAGCCGTCCGTACCCAGCTTCGCGTCCACGTGCTGTGCCAGGTCCGCCGGCATGCGCCGCTCGCCGCGCTCGATCTGGCTCAGGAACGGAACTCCCCGGAAGCTGCCCTCCGCCAGCTGTTCCAGCGTGAGCCCAGCGGCCTCCCGCCTGTAGCGCAGCTCGGCGCCGTAGAAGGACGGCACGTTCGCCGACGCGTCCGTGTCCTTACGAGCAGGCACAACCCACCACCGCCATTTGCCACTTGCCCCGCGCAACCCGAAACCCTTCCCACGCTACGCCGGACCACGCCAGCCTGTGAGGAGTTCGTCACACACAGTCCCCACCGCGAAAGGCCCGCCATGAGCGACCACCCCCACGACCGCGAAGCCACCGACGCCCTCGACCGGCTCCGAGAGGCACTCGCATCGCACGGGATCGTCCTCCCCTCCCTCGACCTCCACCTCCTCTCCTACGCCGGGCGGTACGCCACGACCCCCCTCATCGCCCTCGGCAACTGCAACGCCGCCACCGCGCAGCGCCTCGCCGACGCCCTGGCCGACCGGTGAACGACCTCACGCTCCGGCTGCTGGCCACCCCCGGAGCCGTCCCCCTGGCCCGCCACGCCGTCCGGGAGCACCTGGGGAGCCACGACGTCGAGCTCTGCGTGAGCGAGCTGCTCACCAACGCCCTGCTCCACCTCGGCGAGGGCACGCCCGTCACGCTGCGGGTCACCGGAAGGGCAGCCCGTACGCGGGTCGAGCTCACCGACCCCGACCCGCGCGCAGGGCCCGTACTGCGGCACGCGAAGGGAAACGAGGAGTCCGGGCGGGGGCTCGCCCTGCTCGATGCCCTCGCCCAGCGGTGGGGAGTCACCCAGGGCCCCGGCACCAAAACGGTCTGGTGCGAACTTGACCCTGGTCACATCCCCCACGGAAGGGTTGCCCTTATTACCGGCGGGTAGCATCATTACGTTACCGATTGGTATGTACGAGGAACCACTCTCACCGAGCCTTAACGGAGCCGTCGCCATGGGGCACTACAAGTCGAATCTCCGCGACATCGAGTTCAACCTCTTCGAGGTGCTCGGCCGCGACAACGTGTACGGCACCGGGCCGTTCGGTGAGATGGACACCGAGACCGCCAAGACGATCCTCAGCGAGATCACCAAGCTCTCCGAGAACGAGCTGGCCGCCTCCTTCGAGGACGCCGACCGCAACCCGCCGGTCTTCGACCCGACGACGAACACCGCCCCCGTCCCGGCGTCCTTCAAGAAGAGCTACAAGGCCTTCATGGACTCCGAGTACTGGCGCCTGGGCCTGCCCGAGGAGATCGGCGGCACCACCTCGCCCCGCTCGCTCATCTGGGCCTTCGCCGAGACGATCCTGGGCGCGAACCCGGCCGTCTGGATGTACTCCTCCGGCCCGGCGTTCGCCGGCGTCCTCTTCGAAGAGGGCAACGAGGTACAGAAGAAGATCGCCGCGCTCGCGGTCGAGAAGCGCTGGGGCTCCACCATGGTCCTCACCGAGCCGGACGCCGGCTCGGACGTCGGCGCCGGCCGCACCAAGGCCGTCCAGCAGGACGACGGCTCCTGGCACATCGAGGGCGTGAAGCGCTTCATCACCTCCGGCGAGCACGACATGGAGGAGAACATCCTCCACTACGTCCTCGCGCGCCCCGAGGGCCACGGCCCGGGCACGAAGGGGCTCTCGCTCTTCCTCGTCCCGAAGTTCCACTTCGACTGGGAGACCGGCGAGCTGGGCGAGCGCAACGGCGTCTACGCGACGAACGTCGAGCACAAGATGGGCCTCAAGGCCTCCAACACGTGCGAGATGACCTTCGGCGACCAGCACCCCGCCAAGGGCTGGCTGATCGGTGACAAGCACGACGGCATCCGCCAGATGTTCATGATCATCGAGTTCGCCCGCATGATGGTCGGCACGAAGGCCATCGCGACGCTCTCCACCGGCTACCTGAACGCGCTGGAGTACGCCAAGGAGCGCGTGCAGGGCCCGGATCTGGCCAACTTCATGGACAAGACGGCCCCCAAGGTCACCATCACGCACCACCCCGACGTGCGCCGCTCGCTGATGACGCAGAAGGCGTACGCCGAGGGCATGCGCGCCCTGGTGCTGTACACCGCGTCCATCCAGGACGAGATCCAGGTCAAGCAGGCCGCGGGCGAGGACACCTCCGCCCTCGTCGGCCTCAACGACCTGCTCCTGCCGATCGTGAAGGGCTACGGCTCGGAGAAGTCCTACGAGCAGCTCGCGCAGTCCCTGCAGACCTTCGGCGGTTCCGGTTACCTCCAGGAATACCCGATCGAGCAGTACATCCGCGACGCCAAGATCGACACCCTCTACGAGGGCACCACGGCCATCCAGGGCCAGGACTTCTTCTTCCGGAAGATCGTCCGCGACCAGGGTGCTTCGCTGAACGTCCTCTCCGAGACGATCAAGAAGTTCCTGGCCGAGGCCGTCGGCGGCGAGGACCTCGCCCCGGCCCGCGACGCGCTCGCCAAGGCGGCCGTCGACCTGGAGGCCATCGTCGGCCAGATGATCGTCGACCTCACCGCCACCGGCGAGGACGTCAAGAACATCTACAAGGTCGGCCAGAACACCACCCGCCTGCTGATGGCCTCGGGCGACGTGGTCGTCGGATACCTGCTGCTCAAGGGCGCGGCCGTGGCCGCCGAGAAGCTGCCGACCGCCTCCGCCAAGGACGTGGCGTTCTACACCGGCAAGATCGCGGCGGCGAAGTTCTTCGCCTCCCAGATCCTGCCCGGCGTCTCGGTCGCCCGCGCGCTCGCCGAGAGCGTCGACAACACCCTGATGGAGCTCGACGAGGCCGCCTTCTAAGCCCCGTCCCCCCATCCCACAGCTGTACGCGGTGTACGTACGCGCAGACGGCCGGGTCCTCCGCACGGGGGCCCGGCCGTCGGCGTGCGCGCGGACCGGGGGCGGTGCCGGGGCCCGGGTCGCCGCCCGAGCCGTCGGCAGGGCCCCGTACCGCCTGTGGTCTGCGGGTTTCCCGGGTTGTCGGTGCTTCGTGGGACGCTCGTGGGTATGAGTCCACAGGAGCAGCAGCGCGGCAGCAGGGGGTACTCCGTCCCGACCGGGCGCCCTTACGCCCTCAAGGAGCTGCAGTCCGCCGTGGGCAGCCTCGGCGACCACCTCAAGGAGCTCTACGAGGGGGCGCACCCCACCGAGTACGAGTCCGTCGCCGACGCCCTGTACACCGCCTTCCAGACCGCCGCCGGGCTCGCGCCCGCCAAGAGCTACACCGGCTGTCCGGAGCACCCCAACGGCGCCCTCGACCCCGAGGCGCCCGACGGCTGGGGCCGCTGCCTGATCTGCAACGACCGCCGGCGCCTCGGCCTGCGCGCCCAGGGCGCCCGGGCGGCCGCCGCCGCCCCGCCCGCCGGGGAACAGCGCCGGCTCGGATACCCCGTACCGGAGCCCCCGTACACGCTCCAGGCGCTGCACGCCTGCCTGCGCACGGTCGAGGACCGGCGGTTCCACTTGAGCCTGTCCTCGCCCCCCGAGGACTTCGTCGCGATGGCCGACGACCTGCACCGCGCCTTCATCGTGGCCCGCGAACTCTCGCGACCGCGCAACGCCTCGGGCTGCTCCGAGCACCCCGGGGCACCCATCGATCCCGACGCGCCACCCGGTGAGGCCTGTATCTTCTGCGCCGGACGCAAAAGACGCGCACAGCGCTCCGCGCAGACCCCGGAGATGCTCCCGCGCATCCGCCGGGGCGAGCGCAGACAGCTGCAGCGTCGCTTCGAGCGTCCGCCGGGCTGACGAAGCGGCCCCGGGGCAGCGGGGCGCGGACGCGCCCACTTCCCCGGGGCCGGTTAACCCCCGGGGCCCGGGCCACAGCCCTCGCGGTCCCTTGCTTCGGCTATCCGCCGCAGTCCGGCCATGACGAACACGACCGTCGTTAAGGTGAACCACATGAGCTCTCCCGCCGCCCGCTTCGACCGCGGCCACACCGACGACCTGATGGCCTTCCTGACGGCGAGTCCGTCGCAGTACCACGCCGTGGCCAACGCGGCCGAGCGGCTGGAGAAGGCCGGATTCAGGCAGTTGGCCGAAACGGACGCCTGGGACGCGAGCACCGGGGGCAAGTTCGTACTCCGCGGCGGCGCGATCATCGCCTGGTACGTGCCCGAAGGCGCGTCCGCACACACCCCGTTCCGGATCGTCGGCGCGCACACCGACTCCCCGAACCTGCGCGTCAAGCCGCTGCCCGACACCGGCTCGCAGGGCTGGCGGCAGATCGCCGTGGAGATCTACGGCGGCACCCTGCTCAACACCTGGCTCGACCGGGACCTGGGCCTGGCCGGGCGGTTGACCCTGCTCGACGGCACCGAACGGCTCGTCAACATCGACCGTGCGCTGATGCGCGTACCCCAACTCGCCGTGCACCTGGACCGGTCGGTGAACACCGACGGGCTCAAGCTCGACAAGCAGCGCCACATGCAGCCGATCTGGGGCCTGGGCGAGGTCCACGAGGGCGACCTGATCGCCTTCCTCGAGGACGAGGAGGGCCTCGAGCGCGGCTCCGTGGCCGGCTGGGACCTGATGGTCCATTCGATCGAGCCGCCCGCCTACCTGGGCCGCGACCGCGAGCTGCTGGCCGGGCCGCGCATGGACAACCTGCTGTCCGTGCACGCCGGCGTCGCCGCGCTGGCGGCGGTCTCCACCGCCGACAAGCTCGACCACATCCCCGTACTGGCCGCCTTCGACCACGAGGAGAACGGCTCCCAGTCGGACACCGGCGCGGACGGCCCCCTGCTGGGCAACGTGCTGGAACGTTCAGTCTTCTCGCGCGGCGGCACCTACGAGGACCGCGCGCGGGCCTTCGCCGGCGCCATCTGCCTCTCCTCGGACACCGGCCACGCCGTGCACCCCAACTACGCGGAGCGGCACGACCCCTCGCACCACCCGCGCGCCAACGGCGGCCCGATCCTCAAGGTCAACGTCAACCAGCGCTACGCGACGGACGGCAGCGGACGCGCGGTGTTCGTGAACGCCTGCGAGCGGGCCGGCGTGCCGTGGCAGACCTTCGTCTCCAACAACTCGATGCCGTGCGGCACGACGATCGGCCCGATCACCGCCGCCCGCCACGGAATCCAGACCGTCGACATCGGCGTGGCCATCCTGTCGATGCACAGCGCCCGCGAACTGTGCGGCGCGGACGACCCGTACCTGCTGGCCAACACGATGGTGGCGTTCCTGGAGAACTGAGGCTCCCCCGCTCCACGCAGCGCGGAAGGCCCGCCGGGAACACC
>NZ_JBSGXB010000145.1:0-17790 GCF_053609185.1 Streptomyces sp. NPDC054956
TACGCCCCGCCGGCCCGCCCTGGCCGCCGCGGGGGTGGTGCCCGCGCAGGGTTTGCACCCACGCGGTGGCCGGCACCCCCCTTTCCGGGGGTCGGGGCCATCGGCGTACCCGGACCCGGCGCGGGGCTCCGTACGCGGCTGCCCGTGCGGTCCTACGGGCCGGTAACCTCGGGCCATGAGCAAGCCGCCGACCCTGACCCTGCCGCCCTCCGCACGGGCCCACCGCCTGACCACCGCCCGCGGCGAGTTCGCCGTGCACGAGGCCGTACCGGGCGGGCCGGCCCGCGGCACGGCCCTGCTGGTCCCCGGCTACACCGGCAGCAAGGAGGACTTCATCGGCCTCCTCGGGCCGCTGGCCGCCGCCGGATACCGGGTCCTCGCCGTGGACGGGCGCGGCCAGCACGAGAGCGACGGCCCGCGCGCCGAAGCCCCGTACGCCCTGGAGGAGCTCGCGCGCGACGTCCTCGCGCAGACGGCCGCCCTGGAGGCGGCCGGCCCGGTGCACCTGCTCGGGCACTCGCTGGGCGGGCTGATCACCCGGGCGGCCGTGGTCCGCGATCCCGCCCCGTTCGCCAGCCTCACGCTGCTGAGCAGCGGCCCGGGCGCGGTCTGCGAGGAGCAGCGGGCCCGTACGAAGCTGCTGGTCTCGGCGCTGGAGTCGATGGGCGACGACATGCCCGGCATCTGGGCGGCGATGCGTGCCATGGACCCGCGCGACCAGGCCCCCGACTCCCCCGAGCTCGCCGCGTTCCTGCGCGACCGGTGGGTGGGGACGGTCCCGGAGCAGCTGATCGCGACCGGCCGGGCGCTGATCGGCGAGCCGGACCGGATCGACGAGCTCGCGGCGGCGGCGCCCGGGCTGGCGAAGCTGGTGCTGTCGGGGGCCTCGGACCCGGTGTGGCCGGTGGAGTGGATGGACGACATGGCAAGGCGGCTGGGTGCGCGGCGGGTGGTGGTCCCGGGGACGGAGCACTCGCCGAACGCCGAGGATCCGGCGGCCACGGCGGCGGCGCTGGTGGGGTTCTGGGCCTCCTCTGACGAGTCCGGTACCCGTTAGTAGTTAGGCAAGGAAAAAATTTCCTTAGCGTAGGGAATGTTTGCGGCTTACACTTCGTTAACCCTGTACAAGGAGAAACACTGACGAAGGGAGAAGCCCCATGCGCTTCGAGATTCTGCGCCTGGACGACGTCGACGGAACCGCCGTGGACAGCACCGTCGTGGACGCGGCCTCCGTCAACCGGATCGTGCAGCAGGCCGCGGCCATCGGCCAGCGCATCCTGATCCGACCGGCCGAGACCGCGTCCAACTGACGAACGCAGCCCGCCACCCGACACACGAACGCCCCCGCACCGGTCCCGGTGCGGGGGCGTTCGCATGCGCGGCGGGGCGGGGCGCCCTACTACGAGGTGCGGATCACCTGGAGCACGCCGTTGATGATCTGCTGGACGGCGATCGCGGAGAGCATCATGCCCGCCAGCCGCGTCACGAGGACGACGCCGCCGTCCTTGATCACGCGGATGATGACGAGCGAGTACCGCATGACGATCCACAGCACGACGTGCATCGCGACGATCGCGGACCAGACGGAGAGCTGACCGCTGAACCCTTCGGCCTTCTGCACGGCCAGGATCACCGACACGATCGCACCGGGCCCGGCGAGCAGCGGCATGCCGAGCGGGACGAGCGCGACGTTCACGTCCTTGGTCTGCTTCGGTTCGTCGGTCTTGCCCGTGAGCAGGTCGAGCGCGATGAGCAGGAGCAGCAGACCGCCCGCGATCATCAGGGCCGGCACGGAGACGTGCAGGTAGTTCAGGATCTGCTGGCCGCAGAGGCCGAAGACCGCGATGACTCCGAAGGCGACGCAGACGGCCTGCCAGGCCATGCGGCGCTGCACCTTGGCGGGGCGGCCGGAGGTCAGGGCCAGGAAGATGGGCGTGATCCCCGGAGGGTCCATAATCACAAAAAGCGTGAGAAAGAGGGATCCGAAGACGGCGAAATCGAGCACAGTGATGCCTTGCAGGAGAGGGGTGTTACGAAAAAGGGCGTAGGGGCGGAGCGGCGCGGCAGCGGTCAGCCGCGCGCGCGTCCACCGGCGCCGGGAACCGGGAACGCCCCGGTGGCACGGCGCGTGATCTCGCCGTAGATCTCGGGGTCGGTCGTGTACTCCCCGAGGCGGCAGGTCTTGCGGCTGCCGTGGTAGTCGCTGGACCCGGTGGTCAGCAGGCCGAGGTCGGCGGCGAGGCCGCGCAGGCGCGCACGGGTGGCCTCGTCGTGGTCCATGTGGTCGACCTCGATGCCGTCGAGTCCGGCTGCCGCGAGCGCGGCTATCGCGTCCTCGGGTACGCACTGGCCGCGCTTGACGGCTGCCGGGTGCGCGAAGACGGTGACCCCGCCGGCCGCCTTGACCAGGCGGATCGCGTCGAAGGGGTCGAGCTCGTGCTTCTCGGCGTACGCGCGGCCGCCGTCGGCGAGCCAGTCCGGGGTGAAGGCGTCGGAGACGGTCGGGACGACGCCGAGCTCGACGAGCGCGGCGGCGATGTGCGGCCGTCCGACGGAACCCTCGCCGGCGATCCGGTCCACCTGCTCCCAGGTGATGTCCACTCCGAGGTCCCGCAGCTTGCCGACCATGGCCTGCGCGCGGGGGGTGCGGTCGTCGCGCACGAGCTCGCGCTCGCGGGACAGCTCCGGCTCCTCGGGGTCGAAGAGGTAGGCGAGCATGTGCAGCCCGATGCCGTCGAGGCGGCAGCTCAGCTCGGCGCCGGTGACGAGGGTCAGCCCCGCGGGAAGCGCCTCGGTCGCCTCGCGGTACCCGGCGACGGTGTCGTGGTCCGTCAGGGCGACCACGTCGAGCCCCGCGGCGGCGGCATTGCGCACCAGCTCGGCGGGAGTGTCCGTACCGTCCGAGGCCGTGGAGTGCGCGTGCAGATCGATGCGCACAGCCGAGCTCCAGACGGTGGGTATGACGGGGGACGCTCAAGGATACCCGTGTCAGGAGGACAAAATGCGCGGGCTGAGGGCTCCGCAGGGCAGGAGTTCGACCTCGGATCCCGCGTCGCGCAGGTCCGTCAGGACGAGCTCGTCGTACATCAGGAGGCCCGACTGCTCCGGCCAGACGATGGCCCACAGCCACAGGCCCCGGGCCTCGCCGGCGAAGACGGCCCGGTCGTCGGGGACGCCCGTGACGTGCCACAGCGGCGTCGGACGGCCCGCGGCGACCACCTTGGCGTGCGGCGGGGCGGAGACGTTCATGAAGGGGCCCGGATCGGGGGCGTCGATGCCCGCGAACCGCGCTCCCAGGCCGACGCCGAGCTCCTCGGCGATCAGCAGGAGCTCGCCGATGCCGCCCAGCGGTCCGGGGCCCGAGCAGGCCACGGCGGTGGCCCGGCCGCCGCTGCGGTCGTCACCGGCGGTCGCCACCCCGGTGAACAGCCATCCCACGGGCAGCGGCCACGGCATCCAGACCGGCACCTGCGCCCGGTTCACCACCACGTTGAGGCCTTCGACGCTCGGCGGGATCACGGGTTGCAGGGGATGCACCGTGCCGTGCACCGCGCACTGCCAGGAGTCGGCGAAGAGGCCGGGCGCCCTGACCCGGCCACCGCACTTCGGGCAACTCGGTTCGCCCCTCATAAGAAGCCACGCTCCTCCCCGCCGCGCGCCCCGTCAAGACGCGATCACCCGTCCGGGCGGCCCGGCGGCCGGACGATCAGTCCAGTGCGACTGCCGTACGCAGAGGGTCCCGCAGATCGGTGCCGCGCGCGAGCCAGCGTTCCTGCAGGGCGGCCGCGCCGTGCACCCGCTTCCACGCCGCCTCGTTCGCCGTCATCGGCAGCAGGGGGAAGAAGGAGACGGGGTCCATGGGGTCCGCCAGCTCCACGTCCTCCACCAGTCCGCCCGGCTCCGCCACCAGCACGGAGGTGAACGGTGCCCCGTCCCAGAGGGGTTCCCCCACGTCCAGCGAGGCGCCGGGGGCCACGATGAGACCCTCCACCTGCGGTGCCGCCGCCAGCACCGCCAGCGGCCGCAGCAGCTTGTCGGTGGGCGCGAGACCGCCCCGCACGGTCAGTACGAGCTCCGCGCGCGGGCCCCGCACCGGATCGGCGACCACCGCCGTCGGGTCGGTCATCGGGTGGGCGGACATGCCGAGGGTCGCGTACCGCACGAGGTCGCCCTCGGTGAAGCGCAGTACCTCGATGCGGTCGGTGCCCAGGAAGGTGACGGCGGCGCGGGCGTCGGGTTCGCCGAGCGCACCACGCAGCCGGGCTTCCACAAGGGCCAGAATTTCTGCCATGGAACGAGCATAGAACTCGTATCAGCCGGGTAAAGGGCGGGTCTTGACCATCCGTCGGCTGATATCGTTGACCGCTGGTCGGGGACGCTCTCAGAAGAGAAGTTTCAGTGCCCCGGCGACAGGACGTCCCCCACGGGGGACCGGCCGGAGGAGGTGGGGCTGCGGTGGATCGAAGTCGATCGTGCAGTACCAATCGCTCTTCCACTTCCCTGACGGGCCTCACGCGCCCTCTTTGATCCGCACGTCCTTGGATCCACGCGTCGGATCAGTCGAAGAGCGACGGCAGAACTTTGTCCTCCCGTCCTGTTTTCCTTCCGCCCGCCCCGGCCTGCCCGCCGACGGCGAACGTGCCTCCGGAAGGACCTCCCACCCGTACGGTCCGCAGCCGTGCGCGCGAAGGAGCCTGCCATGTCGATGCTGCCCTACCTCCGTGCCGCCGTCCGTCCGGCGCTGCGCAGGTCCACCCCCGTCCAGCCCGGCTACGACACCACCCGCGACCCGTCCGCGAACAGCGCGGTGGTCGACTGCGCGGTCTACCGCGACGGCCGGCGCGCCCTGGGCGGCGACTGCCTGACGCCCCGTGAGGCGATGCGTCAGGTCCGCGAGGACGGCGGTTTCGCCTGGATCGGCCTGCACGAGCCGACCGAGGGCGAGTTCGCGGGGATCGCCGCCGTGTTCGGGCTGCACCCGCTCGCCGTGGAGGACGCGGTGCACGCGCACCAGCGGCCGAAGCTGGAGCGCTACGACGACACCCTCTTCACCGTCTTCAAGACGATCCACTACGTCGAGCACGCCGAACTCACCGCCACCAGCGAGGTGGTGGAGACCGGCGAGGTGATGTGCTTCACCGGCCCCGACTTCGTCATCACCGTCCGGCACGGCGGCCAGGGCTCCCTCAGGGGGCTGCGCCACCGCCTCCAGGACGACCCGGCGCTCCTGGCCAAAGGGCCGTCCGCCGTGCTGCACGCCCTCGCCGACCACGTGGTCGACGGGTACATCGCGGTCGCCTCGGCCGTCCAGGACGATATCGACGAGGTCGAGAGCGACGTCTTCGCCGCCCCCGCGAAGGGCGCCGCGCGCGGCGGCGACGCGGGCCGGATCTACCAGCTCAAGCGCGAGGTACTGGAGTTCAAGCGGGCCGTCTCCCCGCTGCTGCGGCCCATGGAGCTGCTCAGCGAGCGGCCGATGCGGCTGGTGGACCCGGACATCCAGAAGTACTTCCGCGACGTCGCCGACCACCTGGCGCGCGTCCACGAGCAGGTCGTCGGCTTCGACGAGCTGCTGAACTCGATCCTCCAGGCCAATCTGGCGCAGGCGACCGTCGCCCAGAACGAGGACATGCGCAAGATCACCTCCTGGGCGGCCATCATCGCCGTGCCGACGATGATCTGCGGCGTGTACGGGATGAACTTCGAGCACATGCCGGAGCTCCAGTGGCGCTACGGCTATCCGATGGTGATGGCCGCCATCGCCGGGACCTGCTTCACCATCCACCGGGCCCTGCGCCGCCACGGCTGGCTGTAGGGGCGCGCGCGGCGCTGGCTACCCTGTGCGCATGACTCTCAGCGCGCTCGATCTGGCCCTCGTCGAGGAGGCCACCAAGAAGTCCGGCCTCATCTGGGTCCGCGGCACCGGGGCCGACCGGGGCCTGTGGCACGCCTGGGTGGACGGCGCGGCGCACGTGCTCGGCGACGGGCCCGGGGAACAGCCGTTCCCGGGGCTCGCGGACGGGGCGGCCGCCGAGGTGACCGTGCGCAGCAAGGACAAGGGCGGCCGGCTCGTCGCGTGGACGGCGACCGTACGGGAGCTCGTGCCCGGGAGCGAGCCGTGGCAGGCCGCGGTGGCCGAGCTCAAGGGCAAGCGGCTCAACGCGCCCGACTCGGAGCGCATGACGGAGCGGTGGGCGCGGGAGTGCCGGCTGCTGCGCCTGGAGCCGCAGTCCGTGCGGGGCGAACTGCCCGAGGGCTCGCTGGCCGCCGCTCCGCTCGGCTCGCCCGCGACGACCCGCCGGCCGCAGCCGGCCGCGCTGCCGAAGCTGCTGCTGAAGCGGAAGAAGGCGGCCCGCTAGAAAGCGTCGCCGGGGCCGCGCACGGTAGCCGCCGAGGGCTTCGCGGCGGGGCCGGGCCGCGCCGGAGCGGGGGTCAGCCCTTCGGTGCCGTGCCCTGGCCGGAGCCCTTGGGCGTCGGCTTGGGCGGCTCCGCCCCCTGCTCCTTGGTCGTCGGCAACTGGGAGCCGTAATCCACCGTCTGGTCCTGCGGGGGCGCGGTCAGCTGGACCGGCTTGCCCCATTCGGCGAGGACCACCCGGCCGGCGCCGCCCGCGCGTTCCATGAGCAGCGGGTAGGGCGTGCCCTCCAGGGAGACCGAGAGCTTGCCGCCCTTGCCCTCGTCCGCCGTGACCTGGACGGCCCGGGTGTGCCCGACCTTGGTGTAGTCGCCCTTGGCGAGCGTCCCGTCGAGCCCGAGCAGCCCGTCCAGCAGGACGTGCATGTCGGTGAAGCCGCGGAACTGCTTGTACGAGGGGTCGCCCTCGGGCACCTTGACGAACTTGTCGCCGAGCTTGCCGGCCGCCTCGGACTGGCCCCAGAAGGCGGCGCCCGCCTTCAGGTAGAGCTGGTCGCCCACCCGCAGCAGCTGGAAGGTGGTGTCGTCGGGCGCCTTGACCTCGCCCGAGCCGCCTTCGGCCCCGAGGCGCATGTCCAGGGTGAAGGACTTGCCGCCGCTGACGAGGGTGCCGGACAGGTGGACCGACTTCGCCCCCGTGACGGCCTCCTGCGCCTTGCTCTCGATCTGGTCCGCGGGCAGTTTGCCGACGCCGTTCGTGCCCTCGTCGGGGTCCGACCCGCACCCCGCGGCGGCGACGGCCAGGCCCGCGCACAGGGCGCCCACGACGGCGGCCCGGCGCAACCGTACGGCGGGGGAATAGGCGGTCACGGGCAGGTGCCTCTCGTCGTTCGTCTGCGAGCAGCTGGCAGCGTACCCGGCCGTACGGCGGCCCCCGCGCGCTGCCCGCGGGGACCGCGTGGGGACGCGCGTGCGGGTGCGGTGGGGACGCCCGTGCGGACGGCCCCACCAGGAGGTTGTGCGCGGCACGGGCTAACCTGAGGGACGGCAGTACCGGTGATCGACGGATGACGCACGCTCGTAGGAGGCGCTCGGATGGCGGCAGGCGCCCCACGGATCTTCGTCTCGCATCTGTCGGGTGTGCCCGTCTTCGACCCCAACGGCGACCAGGTGGGCCGCGTGCGCGACCTCGTCGCGATGCTCCGCGTCGGCGGCCGGCCGCCGCGGCTGCTCGGCCTGGTGGTCGAGGTGGTCAGCCGGCGCCGGATCTTCCTGCCCATGACCCGGGTGACGGGCGTCGAGTCCGGCCAGGTCATCACCACCGGCGTCGTCAACATGCGGCGCTTCGAACAGCGCCCCACCGAGCGGCTGATCCTCGGCGAACTGCTGGACCGGCGGGTGCGCCTGGTCGCCGACGACGAGGAGGTCACCGTCCTCGACGTGGCCATCCAGCAGCTGCCGGCCCGCCGGGACTGGGAGATCGACCGGATCTTCGTGCGCAAGGGCAAGGCGGGCGCGCTGCGCCGCCGCGGCGAGACCCTGACCGTGGAGTGGTCGGCGGTCACGGGCTTCTCCCTGGAGGAGCACGGGCAGGGCGCCGAGAACCTGGTCGCCACCTTCGAGCAGATGCGCCCGGCCGACGTGGCGAACGTGCTCCACCACCTGACGCCCAAGCGGCGCGCCGAGGTGGCCAGCGCCCTCGACGACGACCGGCTCGCGGACGTCATGGAGGAGCTGCCCGAGGACGAGCAGGTGGAGATCCTCGGGAAGCTGAAGGAGGAGCGCGCGGCCGACGTCCTGGAGGCGATGGACCCGGACGACGCGGCCGACCTGCTGTCCGAGCTGCCCGAGGATGACAAGGAGCGGCTGCTGACGCTGATGCAGCCGGACGACGCGGCCGACGTGCGGCGCCTGCTGTCGTACGAGGAGAACACCGCGGGCGGTCTGATGACGACCGAGCCGATCGTGCTGCGGCCCGACGCGACGGTCGCCGACGCGCTGGCCCGCGTACGGCAGGCGGACCTGTCGCCGGCGCTGGCGGCGCAGGTGTACGTGTGCCGGCCGCCGGACGAGACGCCGACGGGCAAGTACCTGGGCACGGTGCACTTCCAGCGGCTGCTGCGGGACCCGCCGTTCACGCTGGTGAGCTCGATCGTGGACACCGGGCTGGCGCCGCTGCGCCCGGACGCCTCGCTGCCGGTGGTGACCAGCTACCTGGCCGCGTACAACATGGTCGCGGTGCCCGTCGTCGACGAGAGCGGCTCGCTGCTGGGCGCGGTGACGGTCGACGACGTACTGGACCACCTGCTGCCGGACGACTGGCGGGAGACCGACTTCCACTCCGAGGGCCCCGAGGGTCCCGAGGATTCCGAGCGCGTGGAAGGGGCCGTTCGTGGGCACTGAACGGGGGCGCGGCGAGCCGCTGGACCGGGAGGGGCGCCGCGAGCGGCGGCGCGAGCAGATCCGGGAACGGCGCGAGCAGGCGCGGTCGCAGGCCCGCGAGTACGGGCTGTCGGAGGCGGCCGCGGAGCGGGCGGAACGTTCCTCCTTCGAACGCGGCGAGCGGGCGAAGGCCGGCCAGTCGACCGGGGCGAGCGCGCTGACGCGTTCGCGCGCGCGGCTGGACCTGCCGCGCCCGGCGCGCCGGCGGCTGCTGCCCGAGTACGACCCGGAGGCCTTCGGGCGGCTCTCGGAGCGCGTCGCGCGGTTCCTCGGCACGGGCCGGTTCATCGTCTGGATGACCGTCGTCATCATCGTCTGGGTGCTGTGGAACATCTTCGCGCCGGAGCACCTGCGGTTCGACCAGTACCCCTTCATCTTCCTGACGCTGATGCTGTCCCTCCAGGCCTCCTACGCGGCCCCGCTGATCCTGCTCGCGCAGAACCGGCAGGACGACCGGGACCGGGTCAACCTGGAGCAGGACCGCAAGCAGAACGAGCGCTCCCTGGCCGACACCGAGTACCTGACGCGCGAGATCGCCGCCCTGCGCATGGGTCTGGGCGAGGTCGCCACGCGCGACTGGATCCGCTCCGAGTTCCAGGACCTGATCAAGGAGATGGACGAGCGGCGGCTATTCCCCGCCGAGAGTGACGAAGGCGACCGCTGACGGCCTTTCCCGAGGCCCGCTGCCGAGCCGTACCATCGGGGCATGGCTACCGACACAAGCTCCGCCGCCGTGCCCGAGCAGGACGCGATCCTGGACGCGCTGGCGACGGTGAACGACCCCGAGATCCACCGGCCGATCACCGAGCTGGGCATGGTCAAATCGGTGGACATCGGCGCTGACGGCGCGGTCGCCGTCACGGTGTACCTGACCGTGTCGGGCTGTCCCATGCGCGAGACCATCACCAACCTGGTCACCGAGGCGGTCCAGCGGGTCCCCGGCGTCACCTCGGTCGCCGTCACGCTCGACGTGATGAGCGACGAGCAGCGCAAGGAGCTCGCGACGACCCTGCGCGGCGGCACCGCCGAGCGCGAGGTCCCCTTCGCCCAGCCCGGCTCGCTGACCCGCGTCTACGCGGTCGCCTCCGGCAAGGGCGGCGTCGGCAAGTCCTCCGTCACCGTGAACCTGGCGGCGGCGATGGCGGCCGACGGCCTCAAGGTCGGCGTCGTCGACGCCGACATCTACGGCCACAGCGTGCCGCGCATGCTCGGCGTGGAGGGCCGCCCCACCCAGGTCGAGAACATGATCATGCCGCCGTCGGCGCACGGCGTGAAGGTCATCTCCATCGGCATGTTCACCCCGGGCAACGCGCCGGTCGTCTGGCGTGGTCCCATGCTCCACCGGGCCCTGCAGCAGTTCCTGGCCGACGTCTTCTGGGGCGACCTGGACGTGCTCCTGCTCGACCTGCCGCCGGGTACGGGCGACATCGCGATCTCCGTGGCCCAGCTGGTGCCCAACGCCGAGATCCTCGTGGTGACCACCCCGCAGCAGGCGGCGGCCGAGGTCGCCGAGCGGGCCGGCTCGATCGCCGTGCAGACGCACCAGAAGATCGTCGGCGTCGTCGAGAACATGTCCGGGCTGCCGTGCCCGCACTGCGACGAGATGGTCGACGTGTTCGGCTCGGGCGGTGGCCAGAAGGTCGCCGACGGCCTGACCAAGACGGTCGGCGCGACGGTTCCGGTGCTCGGCTCCATCCCGATCGACGTCCGCCTGCGCGAGGGCGGCGACGAGGGCAAGCCGGTCGTCCTGTCCGACCCCGACTCCCCGGCGGGCGCGGCACTGCGCGCGATCGCGGGCAAGCTCGGCGGCCGCGCCCGCGGCCTGGCGGGCATGTCCCTGGGCATCACCCCGCGCAACAAGTTCTGACACCTACGGTGTGGGCACTCTGACCTGGGTGTGGGCCATCGTGCCGCAGGGCGGCACGGGGGTGGGCACACCGGCACCACAGACTGCCCGCACGGGCCGCGCAGCGTGAAGGGCACCGCCGACCGGCGGTGCCCTTTCCCGTACCGCCGCGCGACTACTCGTACGCCGCGAGGTCCCCGATCACCGAGAACCCGATCCCGTACGCACTCATGCCCCGCCCGTACGCCCCGAGATGGACCCCGCTCCCCGTGGACCCGGCGAGCACCCACCCGAACTCGGACTCACGGTAGTGAAACGGCGTCGGCTCCCCGTCCACCGGCAGCGACAGCGTCGACCAGTCCTCGCCGCCCAGATCGTCGGCGAGCTCCCAGGCGGCCTCCGTCTGCTGGTCGAGCCAGTCGTCGCGCAGGGTGTGGTCCATCTGCACGGGCCAGCTGTAGGCCAGCAGCCCGGAGCCGGCCAGCCAGGCCGCCGAGGAGACCGAGGTGGCCTCCAGGACTCCGGTGCCGTCGCCGCTGCGGCGCAGGGGGTTGCTGGCGACCGTGACGACCACCGCGAAGCGCTCCTTCTCGCCGGTGGCGATCTCGCCCCGGGCGGAGGGTTCGTCTCCGTGGCCGGTGGAGCCGTGCTCCACGCTGCCGTCGGCGCCGGTGCCGACCTGCATGAGCCAGCGGGGGCCGGTGAAGGCGCCGTCCAGCCCGTACCAGGGGAAGTCGGCCCGCAGGTAGCCCTCCGCGGCCCGGCGGGCCGCCGGGACCGGCGCGGCAGCCGACTCCTGGGGCTGCTGGGGCTGTGGATGCTCCTGTGGGTCGGTCTGCGGTGCTGATGCCTCGGCGGGCTGCGCGCCTACCCGGCTACTGCTCGTCGTCTCCATCTGAGCGGCCTCTCGTTCCGTGGAGTCCGGAACGGCCCTCCCCCTCGCTTCGCTGGGGGGACCCCCTCGGTCGGGCGTCCTGGTCCGGACTCATGGAGGATAGCCATCCGACCCCGGATCGCCGGGCAGGCAGGCGCGCGAGTGGTATCGGGTGGCGTCAGGTCGCGTCGGCGTCGAAGGGCGCGCGCTGGTCCTGCGCCGGGGCGGCGGGCTTCTTCAGCATGTCGGGGCCGGTGCCCGGAGCGGGCGCGGCGGAGCCCGCGGCGGGGGCCGGCTCGGGCTCCTTGCCGTTCACCGCGTCGGTGACGTCGTTGAGCTCCTTGCGCAGGTCGAAGCTGCTCCGGATCTCCTTGAGGTCCTCGTTCTCGGTCAGCTGCTTGCGGATGAAGGTCTTCGGATTCAGGTCCTCGAACTCGAAGTCCTTGAACTCCGGACCGAGTTCCGAGCGGATGTCCTGCTTCGCGCTGTCCGAGAACGCGCGGATCTTCCGGATGACGCCCGTGACGTCCTGGATGACCTTGGGCAGCTTGTCCGGGCCGAAGATGAGAATGGCGAGCACCACGATCGTGACCAGCTCGAGTGCGCCTATGTCGTTGAACACCTTGCCGCTCCTCGGCTCTCTTCACGTCGGGCCGGACCCACGGTACCCGGCCCGGTCCGCAGGCCAATACACCAGGACCGGCTGATTGCCGGACCGGCCCTGGTTTCACCCTCCCGTCATGATCCGTTCGCCGACCCGAGGACCACTTCCAGCGTGCGCTCCCGTCCGTCGCGCAGCACGGTGAGGGTCAGCGGATCGCCCGGACGGTGGGCCCGGATCTTGATGACGAGCTCGTCGCCGCCGTGGACGCGTACGCCGTCGACCTTGGTGATCACGTCGCCCGGCTTGATGCCGGCGCGGGCGCCCGGCCCGCCGGCGGTGACGGCCGGCTTCCCGCCCTCGCCCTTGTCGCCCACGCGGGCCCCGTCGCCGTCGTACTCCATGTCGAGGGTGACGCCGATGACGGGGTGGGTGGCGCGGCCGGTGCGGATCAGCTCCTCGGCGACGCGCTTGCCCTGGTTGACGGGGATGGCGAAGCCGAGGCCGATGCTGCCCCGCTGCTGGCCCGAGCCCTCGCCGCCGCCGTCGCCGCCGTCCCCGCTGCCGCGGATGGCGCTGTTGATCCCGATGACCTGGGCCTTGGCGTCGAGGAGCGGGCCTCCCGAGTTGCCCGGGTTGATGGGGGCGTCGGTCTGGAGGGCGTCGACGTAGCTGACGTCGCTGCCGTCGCCCTTGTCCCCGCCGGCGGTGATGGGGCGGCCGGTCGCGCTGATGATGCCGGCGGTGACGGTGTTGGAGAGGTCGAAGGGGGCGCCGATGGCCACGACCGGGTCGCCGACCTTGACGTTCTCGGAGTTTCCGAGCGCGAGGGGGTGCAGGCCCCGTACGCCGGTGACCTTGACGACGGCCAGGTCGTAACCGGCGTCGCCGCCGACCAGCTCGGCCTCGACGCTCTCGCCGGAGCTGAAGGTGACCGTTATGTGCTGGGCACCGTTGACGACGTGGTTGTTGGTGAGGATGTGGCCCTGCCCGTCGAGGACGAAGCCGGTGCCCGTCGAACTGCTCTGCGCGCCCTTGACGTGCAGGGTGACCACGCCGGGCAGTGCGGTGGCGGCGATCCCGGCGACGCTCTCGGGGGCCCGGCCCTCGTCGGCGGCGGAGGCCGCCTGCGGGAGCTCCAGGCGCGTATTGGCCTGCCGCTCGGCGAGGACGCCGACGTAGCCGCCGATTCCGCCCGCGAGGAGCGCCAGCGCGATGCCGATGACCAGGCCGCGGCCGCCGCGCAGCCGGATCCGGCGGCGCCCGGCCTTGCCCTGGTCCACGTTCTGCAGCGGGCCCACGGACCAGGGGTCGTACCTCGGCCCGGTCCCGGGTTCCTGCGCCGAAGCCGGCTTCGGGGCCGGGGCGGGTGACTCGCGCAGTTCGACGGGCCCGTCGGGCCGGCTCCACCAGCGGGGCACCGGGGCGGGGGCGGGAGCCTCGTCGCGGACGGCTTCCTGCTCCGCGTCCTGCCGTACGTCCTGACCGGGGTTGTGCCCGGCTTCCGAGCCGGCGTCCGACGCGGCCCGCGGGGACGGTACGGGGGCCTCGTGCGCCCCGGTGGGCGCCTCGGGCCGGCTCCACCAGCGGGGCACCGGGACCGGAGCCGGGGCCGGTTCGGTCTGCTGACTGTCGGACATGGGCGCTCCCCGCGTACCTGGCTCCGCCGGCCACCGGGGCGGCATGTTCCGCCGATTCAACCAGGTCCCGCCGCCGCCCCACCCGCGGGGCGCACACAAAGCCCTCCCGCGGTGGCACGCACCGCGGCCCGAGGCCCCCGCGGGGGCGGACCGGTCGGCGGACCCGGTCGGCGGACCGGTCCGCCGGTCGTCCTGGGGTCTGCCGTCAGCGGGACAGCGACACCGGCCGGGCCGACGGCGACGGTGACGAGGCCGGGGCGGAGGCCACGGGCAGGGTCGAGCGGAGCGTCGGGACGATGCCCGGGTTCGGCACCCGGTTCTCCCGGACCACCGCGTCGAACACCGGCACCACCGGGCCCGGACGCGCGGCGGGGGCCTCGCCCCGGGCGTTGGGCTCGATCGCGTCGATCGGCAGCGAGCCGCCCAGCGCGATCGCCGCGAGCGACACCGCTCCGGCGGCCACGAACGCGAAGCGGCGCCGGGACCGGCCCACCTCGTGTATCCGGAAGCCGGACTGCGGCTCGGCCGCCGCCGCGGGGGCCGCGTAGGCGAAGGAGGAGAACGGATCGGAACCCGGCGGCGGGCCGAAGGGACCCGACGGACCTTCGGGGCCGCCCCCCGGCAGTCCCTGAAGCCGTGCCAGCAGCCCCTCCGACAGCGGCGGGGGCGCGCTCTCCACGAACATGGCCTTCAGACGGCGCTGGGCGTCGGCCTCGGCCTTGCACTTGGGACACGTCGCCAGGTGCGCCAGCACCCGTTCGCGCGCGTCGTGGCTCAACTCCCCGTCCACGAGGGCGGCGAGCCGGTCGCCCAGGTGTTGTTCAGCGGAGGACGCTTGTTCGGCAGGCGACGGGGACGGACTGATCCCGCTCACTCGGCTCCGCCCTCTCCCCCGGCGCCGGGGGCGCCCACAGCCACTCCCGCCAGCGCGCGCTGCTCCGCACGGGCCTCGGGAGACCGGTGCTTGAGCGCCTTGCGCAGGTGCGAACGGCCACGGTGGATACGGCTGCGCACGGTGCCGAGCTTCACGCCGAGCGTGGCGGCGATCTCCTCGTACGACAGGCCCTCGATGTCGCACAGCACGACGGCCGCGCGGAACTCGGGCGCGAGGGTGTCCAGCGCCTGCTGGACGTCCGCGTCGAAGTGGGTGTCGTGCAGGGCCTGCTGCGGGGACGGCTCCCGGCTCGGCAGCCGCTCGGCGGCGTCGTCGGCGAGCGCGTCGAAGCGGATGCGCTGCTTGCGGCGGACCATGTCCAGGAACAGGTTCGTGGTGATCCGGTGCAGCCAGCCCTCGAAGGTGCCGGGCGTGTAGGTGGACAGCGAGCGGAAGACGCGGACGAACACTTCCTGCGTCAGGTCCTCGGCGTCGTGCTGGTTGCCCGTCAGGCGGTAGGCCAGGCGGTAGACCCGGGCACTGTGCGTGCTGACGATCTCCTCCCACGAGGGAGGGGTCCACGCCTGGGAGCCCGCATCGGCGGCAAAGCTCGCGGTGGTTGCGGTGTCTGCGGTGCGGAAGCGGTCAGCAATGTAGGTCACGGATTTCGGCTCACCCGCCGACCAGAAGAGGCGTCTGAGAACACCCCCACGATCCACAGGCGCAGCCGCACCTCCCCTGTCGGCTCTGGTGGTGTCCAGCGGATTCCCTACCATAGCCACCCCTCCCGTCAGCTCCGGATAAGCATTTTTGCAGTAACTTTGCCCGGGTCCCGGCCCGCGGACCTCCTTTGTGCCTCTACCGCTCTCAACGCCCGGTCCCATCTGCGGGTTCCCGACTCCAGCGGATACAGTCACCGTTGCGCCAACTATGGGGACAGGAGAGGGTCATTACCGGCAACCGGCAGACGAGCTGGGCGTTCGCCGACGCGTTTGTCGCCGAGGACGACGCTCTGCGATGGGCCCGCGACCGGTCCAGGGAAGCGGGACTGCGCTCCGTCTCCCCCGGCACCGGGGCCGCGCTGCGCCTGCTCGCCGCCACCGCGGACGCCAAGGCGGTCGCCGAGATCGGCACCGGAACCGGCGTCTCCGGCATCCACCTCCTGCACGGAATGCGCCCGGACGGGGTGCTGACCACGGTGGATCCCGAAGCCGACCGGCAGGCCTTCGCCCGCCAGGCCTTCCGCGCCGCGGGCTTCGCCGGCAACCGCGCCCGCTTCATCCCGGGCCGCGCCCTCGACGTGCTGCCCCGGCTGGCGGACGGCGGATACGACCTCGTCTTCTGCGACGGAGACCCTTCCGAGTCCCTCGACTACCTCGCTGAATCGTTGCGCCTGCTGCGCCCCGGCGGACTGGTCTGCTTCGAGGGGGTCTTCTCCGACGGCCGCACGGTCGACTCCGCGGCCCAGCCGCTGGAGGTGCTGCGCGTCCGCGAGCTGCTGCGCAGCGTCCGCGAGAGCCCGGCCCTGGAGGCCGCACTGCTGCCGGTGGGCGACGGCCTGCTGTGCGCGGTCCGGCGCTGAGCGGACCCCTTCCGCGAGCACGACCCCGCCGGCGCGAAGCCGCGTGAGGCACGCCGCGCCGGATGCGGACCTCGCAAGACGACGACCTCGGAAACAACACTGCCCCGGACGCCGTGGGCGACCGGGGCAGTGCAGAGAATTCAGTTGGCGTCAGTACCCTCGCGAGGGCTAGCCGACGACCTTCTTCAGGGCGTCACCCAGGGCGTCCGCCTCGTCCGGAGTCAGCTCGACGACGAGCCGACCGCCGCCCTCGAGCGGTACGCGCATGACGATGCCCCGCCCCTCCTTGGTGACCTCGAGCGGGCCGTCGCCCGTCCGCGGCTTCATGGCCGCCATGCTCGTTCCCCTTCCTGAAACCAGCTCATCGTCAGCCGACGGCCCCGTTCAGGCGCCTAGTACCCGGCATCGAACACATTGCTTCCAGGCCATTATCCCGCATGTCAGGACCCGATGACCAACATCGGCCGGGAACGCTTGTGCAACGCGCTTGACCAAAACCACTCATTTCGGGGACCCGCCTGCGATACTTCGCCGCTGCACCCCACGCGAGCCGTCCGGTTTGTTTGACGCACATCACATGTGAGACCGAGCTCCGGTCCGCCATGCTGACCCTTGGACCGGCCGGTACCGGCCGGTAGCCAGCCCGCGACGAAGGGGGACCCCCGCCATGGCCGACAGCGTGCTCTACGAAGTGAGCGACGGACTCGCGACCATCACGATCAACCGGCCCGACGCCATGAACGCCATGAACGTCGAGGCCAAGGTCGCCCTGCGCGACGCCGTCCAGGCGGCCGCCGCCGACCCGGCCGTACGGGCGGTCCTGCTCACCGCCGCCGGCAACCGGGCGTTCTGCGTCGGCCAGGACCTCAAGGAGCACGTCGGTTTCCTGGCGGCCGACCGCGAGAACGGCTCCACGCTCACCATGAGCACGGTCTCGGAGCACTACAACCCGATCGTCCGCGCGCTGACGGAGATGCCGAAGCCGGTGGTGGCGGGCGTGAACGGCGTCGCGGCGGGCGCGGGATTCGGCTTCGCGCTGGCGGCGGACTTCCGGGTGGTCGCGGACACGGCGTCCTTCAACACCTCGTTCGCGGGGGTCGCCCTGACGGCGGACTCCGGCGTCTCGTGGACGCTCCCCCGGCTGATCGGGGGATCGCGCGCCTGCGACCTGCTGCTCTTCCCCCGCTCGGTGAAGGCCCAGGAAGCCCTCGACCTCGGCATCGCGAACCGCGTCGTCCCCTCGGACCGGCTCGCCGAGGAGTCGGCGGCGGTCGCCCGGCGTCTGGCGCAGGGGCCGACGGTCGCGTACGCCGCGCTGAAGGAGTCCCTGGCGTACGGGGCCTCGCGGTCCCTCTCCGAGGCCCTGTCGCACGAGGACGTCCTCCAGACCCGTGCGGGGGCCTCCGAGGACCACGGCATCGCCGTGGCGGCCTTCCTGGCGAAGGAAGCGCCGAAGTACCTGGGGCGCTGAGGCCGCCTCCGGGGGTGGGCGGGTGCGGGTGCGCTACCGCTGCGCGGGGCGAAGTCCCCTACCCGCCCTTCCACCGTTCCCCGGGCTGCGCCCGGACCCCCGGGGC